>NZ_JBEYWO010000012.1:0-240327 GCF_040644455.1 Streptomyces sp. NPDC046977 | reverse complement strand
CCGGCCCCTCCGCCGCCACCCGGGGCGGTTCGGGGGCCCCCGCCCCGGACCGGCGCGCTCTGCGGGGGGCAGCGTCGGTAGCCTGGCCGGGTGATCGAGGTCCGTCCCGCCCGTCCGGAGGACGCCGACCGGCTCGGCGAGATCCACGCCGCGGCCTGGGCGGCGTCCCATTCCCCCTTCTTCGAGGCCGGCTTCGCCGCGCGCGCCGTCCAGGACCGGCGGACGGGATGGCACGGGCGGATCGCGGAAGGGGCCGGGACGATCCTGCTCGCGGAACGGGACGGGCTCGCCCTGGCGCTGTGCCTTCTGCGACCCTCCCCGGCCCGGCCGGGTCTCGCGGAGGTCTTCAGCTTCTACTGCCACCCCGACGCGTGGGGCAGTGGCATCGCCGGCGCACTGATGAACGAGGCCCTCCGCCGGCTGCGCGACGACCACGTCCCCCGGGTGCATCTGTGGACGTTGCGGGACACTCCGCAGGCGCGCCGCTTCTACGTCAAGTGCGGCTTCTCCGAGACCGGCGGAACGCGCGCTCACGACTACGGCGACGGCAATCCCGTCGCACAGGTCGAGTACGAACGAGCCTGCTGAACGGGGTGAAGCGACCCCAGGGTCGGGGCCGCACGGCACACACCCCGGCGCCGGTGCGGTAAATCCCTGCGACCCCTACTTCCTTGATGTAGGCTTGAGTTACCGACGCGGGGTGGAGCAGCTCGGTAGCTCGCTGGGCTCATAACCCAGAGGTCGCGTGGTTCAAATCCCGCCCCCGCTACGAATATTCGGCCCCCTCCGGCATCGCGCCGAAGGGGGCCGTCTGCGTACGTCACCGCGAGCAGAACGCGAGGCATCCGTGACCCGAGAGCTGTACAACGTCCGGCTGGTGCCCGCGGAGGACGCGCCCACCCCGCTGACCGACGAGGAGGAGCAGCGGGCGCAGAACACGTTCTTCCACGAGCTCGGCAGCGTGATCGCCGATCGCGGTTGGGTGCGCTTCCCCGCCTATTCGCGTGAGGAGCGGCGGCGGCTGGTCGCCGTCGCCCACCGGCTGAGCGCGCATTGGGGCCGCGAGGTCCGCGTGGAGGCCGAGGACCACTGCGCCCTCGTCCTCTTCCTGCCCGGACACGGCCCGCAGGCACCCGCCGTCCGGCCCGTCGCGGACGGCGAGGCCTGACGGACCGGGGCGCTCAGCGCAGTGACTCGGGCAGTTCCTCCCGGTGGAGGATGCCCAGGCGCTGCGTCGCGCGGGTCAGTGCCACATAGAGGTCACTGGTGCCGAACCGCCCCGGCTCCACGACCAGGACATGGTCGAATTCCAGGCCCTTGGCCTCACGCGGGCCCAACAGCACCACCGGACGCGTCAGATCGGGCTCCGCGCCCGCCGTCACCCCGTCGAGCGGGGCGGCGATCTCCTCGTGCAGCGCGGTCGGCGCGATCACCGCGAGGCGCCCCTGCTCGGGTGTCAGCTCCTCGACGGCCCGCGCCACCGCGCCCGCCAGGTCCGCACCCGCGTCCCGGATCCACGGCTTCTCACCGGTGGAACGCACCGAACCGGGCGGCTCGAACGAGGGGTCCTTCGCCTGGACGACCCTGGCGGCGAGCTCCATGATCTCGGCGGGCGTACGGTAGTTGACCCCCAGCCTGACGTGCTCGAAGCGGTCACCGACGTAGGGCTGGAGGATCTTCTCCCACGAGCCGACCCCGGCCTCCTCCGAGGTCTGCACCGGGTCACCGACCAGGGTCAGCGAACGGGTCGGCGAGCGGCGCATCAGCAGCCGCCAGGCCATCGGCGAGAGCTCCTGCGCCTCGTCGACAATGATGTGCCCGAACGCCCAGGTCCGGTCGGCGGCGGCACGCTCGGCCGCGCTCCGGTGATCGGCCTCCTCGTGCCGCTCGGCCATCCGTTCGGCGTCGATGATGTCGTGGGCGGCCAGGCGCTCGGACTCCTCGTCCTCGAACTCGTACGTCTCCGAGCCCCGGGACAGCTCCAGGACGCCCTGCGCGTAGGCGACCCGCTCCTGCCGCTCGGCCTCGGCCGCGGCACGGGCGGCGCTGTCGTCCGTCCCCAGCAGTTCCGCCGCCTCGTCCAGGAGCGGCACATCGGCCGGGGTCCACTCCCCCTCGTCCGGAGCGCGCCGGACGGCCTCGGCGTCGTCCGGCGGCAGGTACACCGGATCGGCGAGATAGCCCGCGAGGAAGTCCTCGGGCGTGAGCGCCGGCCACAGCTCCGCGACGGCGGCGCGGACCTCCGGGCTCGCGGCGACGCCCTTGCCGAGCTGCGCGATGTCGTCGGCGCCGAGGAAGTTCGGGCCGCCGTAGGGGTCCGCGCCGATCCGTTCGGCCAGCTGCGCGGTGAGCGCGTCGATCACGTGGAACGCGAAGTAGGGGCGGGCGAGGTTGTGCGGCAGCAGGGTCTCGCGGGCCGCCTCCCGGGCCTGGTAGGCGATCTCCCAGTCCAGGACGAGTTCCCCGTCGTCGTGCGCGATGACCACCGGCGCGCCGGGCTCCGGGAGTTGCTGCCGGTCGCGGACGGCCAGGGCGAGGACCTCGGCCATCCCCGCCCCGCCCTTGACCGCGGCCGCGCGGGGGCTGTCGGTGCCGCGGGCGTGGACACCCGGGAAGAGCTCGGCCTGCGTGGCCAGCATGACCCCGGTCTCGCCGAGCGCGGGCAGCACTTCGCCGATGTAGCCGAGGAAGGCCGCGTTGGGGCCCACGACCAGCACCGCGCGCTTGGCCAGCAGCTCTCGGTGCTCGTACAGCAGGTAGGCCGCCCGGTGCAGCGCGACCGCCGTCTTGCCCGTGCCGGGACCGCCCTCGACGACCAGGACACCGCGGTGCGGCGCGCGGATGATGCGGTCCTGCTCCGCCTGGATGGTCCGCACGATGTCGCCCATGCGGCCGGTACGGGCGGAACCGAGCGCGGCCAGCAGCACGGCGTCCCCGCTGGGGTCCTCGAATCCGCTGCGTTCGGCGTCGCGGAGGTCCAGGATCTCGTCGTGCAGCTCGGTGACCGTGCGGCCCTCGGTGGTGATGTGCCTGCGCCGGCGCAGATCCATCGGCGTGTGCCCGGTGGCGAGATAGAACGGACGGGCGACCGGCGCCCGCCAGTCGATCAGCAAAGGCGTGTGGTCGGCGTCGTCCTCACGGATACCGATACGGCCGATATGGTGCACGGCACCGTCGCGCAGATCGATGCGGCCGAAACAGAGCGAACCGTCCACCGCGTTCAGGGCCGCCAGCAGACCCGAACGCTCCGCGACCAGCACATCACGTTCGAGACGCGCCTGCAGACCGTTCCCCACCGGCGTCAACGCGTCCTCGACACCGTGTGCCGCGACCCCGCGCAGGGTGTCGACACGGTCGTAGACCCGGTCGATGAATTCCTGTTCCCTCTGCAATTCAGCGTCCCCGCGAGTTGACAAAACGGCTCCCTGCCCGATACGGTGTTCCAAGTGGCCCCCAGTGAGGGGCCTCTTCTGTTGATACGCAGAACTCCCCAATATACGCGACGAAATCCCCGGGCCGCAATTGCCGACCGGGGATCCACTGTTTCCCGCGGCTTCCCCGGCGGGCCCCGCGCGGGGAAATCACTTGGTCAGGCCCCCGGGCGGGCTCTACTGTCGCGTGCATCGGCGTGTAGCTCAGCAGCAGAGCACCGGGCTCGGGACCCGGAGGGCGCAGGGGCGGAACCTGCCACGTCGGCGTATGGACAACGACGCTGAGCAGCAGCTTCCCTTCGCATCGGATGGCGCGGCCTATCCGCGGAACAGGCTCGCGCAGGCCTTCCTCACCGCGCTGACCCACCACGACGCCGATACCCGGCACCGCGCCGGAACCCGCGTCGAGCGCTGGCGGGCGGTGATCGACGCAATGGCCGACGGGCGTCTGGCCATCGGCTCGCGCACCCCGGTGGCCGGACTGCCCGCGTGGGTGACCCCGAAGGTTCTGCGGGGCGGCTTCGCCACCCCGGACCCGAGCGCGGGAGGCCCGCTGCTGCCGTACGAGCGCGAGGCGGCGCGCTCGGCCGGTGTGCCCGCCGACCGCTCGGCACTGTTCGCGCACTGCCTGACCGAACCGGGACTGGACCGGCTCTGGGCGCTGCTCGACAGCGGCCGCTACGAGGTCGCCCTGCCCGAGGAGGCCGCCCTGCTCACGGTGGCCTGGCTGGTGCGCGCCGGTGACGTGACCGCGGCGGCCGGCCTGGTCCGGGTCCTGGAACCGTTCGCCGGACGGCTGCGCTTCACGCCGCGGCCGTCCGCCCTGCCCCCGCCGGACCCCCGCGCCGTGCACCGGCGCACGGTCGGCGACGCCGGTGAGTCCCTGGCACGGCGCCGGCCCCACGCCTCCGTCGAGACCCAGCGCGAGGCGCTCACGATCTGGCAGCCGTTCGGCGACGAACTCCTCACCCACTGGCTGGAGACCGCCGGCACCGGCCGCGTCCTGGACCAGGTCCCCGACGGCGACTGGCAGGAACGCGGCGCGGAACTCCTGCGCCGCTACCAGGACCTCGCCGCGGTCCACACCCGCTGCACCAAGCACCGTGACCCGACGGAGAATCTGGGGATTCTGCGCGGCGCCCTGGAGGAGACCGTCGCCGGGCGGCCGCTGGACCCCCGCCGGCTGGGCCTGCTCCGGCACGCGGTGGAGTCCATGGTGCGCCGTCGCGGCCTTCCCGGCTCCGAGCGCCACACGCGACTGCGCACCCGGCAGACGGTCCAGGCGGCCCTGCCCTCCCACCACGCTTTGGCCCAACTCGTCACGCGCAGGCTCTCCCTGCTCCCCCAGGACATCGGCGCGGCCGACACGGCACGGCTGGTCGAGGACGTCACCGAGCACGAGGCGGGCGAAACCGGCCTGCCCGCGGGCGCGTCGGTGCCGCCGGCGATCCGGCGTGTCGTGGAGGCCGCGTCGAGCGCGCCCGTCGGCACACTCGTGGAGCGCGGTGTGGTGCCCTCGGCCGAGGTCCTGGCCGAGCTGGTGCCGCAACTCGTCGCCGCGGCGGGCGCGCAGGCCTACCCGGACCCCGCGCTGCGCACCCTCGCCGCCGCGAACTACCGGGCGTTCCGGAACCGCCGGTCGCTGCTCCTGCACCACCTCGCCCATCAGGTGCGGATCGAGGAGCTGCCCTGGGTGCAGGCGGTGGCCGGGTACCGCGTCGCGGAGGAGAGCCGGGAGCCGGCCGCCGTCGTCCTGCGCGAGCTGGGTGAACTGGCCGTCCAGGCGTTTCCCGGCACACTGCTGCCCAATCCGCTGGTCCGCGAACTGGGCGTGCTGGCGCGGCAGGCCGAGTCCGGCGCGCCGTTCGTCGAGGAACTCGCCGCGGACATCTTCGAGGGCACCTTCACCCCGAAGTTCCTCGCGGCGGCGCGGGTCGCCGCCGAACTCCTCGGCGGCACCCTGTACGAGCGCTACTACGCCATCGACTACGCGGCCGTCCGCGACCTCGCGATCACGGAGCCGGGCCGGGCCCTGATCCGCACGAGTGGCCAACCGGCCGCCGGTTCACGCGCGTTCGCGGAGCTGTGCGCCCGGCGGGCCGGCCGGGCGGGCGCGGAGGGCTGGTCGGTGGCGGCGAACGGCATGGTCATCGAGCAGGCCCAGATCCTCACCACGCACAACCTGGCCACGCTGGTCGGCCGTGTCGGCATCACACCCCGGCCCGGCTGGGACGACCTGGCCCGCCGCTGTTTCACCACCGTGTGCCGGACCACGGCCCGGATCCACAACAATCCGCGGCCGCTGCCCGCGATCAAGGACGCCGCCTACGCGTGGCGGCAGATGCTGTTCCATCTGTCGCTGTGCCCGCCCGCCGTGCAGGCGCGCGTCATCGCGGACCTGCACGAAGAGGCGGCCCGTCAGCCCGGCCATGTCGCGGCCCGGCTCGCCCCGGCCCTCACCGGCCTGCGGCAGGTCGCCGCCGGGGGCAGCGCGGACGACGGCACCGGACGCCGCTTCCTCGGCTGGACCACCACCGGCCACTGGATGCGGTGAGGGAGGCCGCGAACCAGGCAACCGATCGGGTCCCGCGGCCGTCCACATCGCTGTGACCCTTCCGTCCGCTGCGACTCGGCAGCCTCCCCGGTATCCGTACTGCGGCCACGGCGCCGTCCCCTGGGACGAGCCCGTGGGCTGCCGCGGCCGGGTGGTCGAGCCGTACGAACGCTGCCTGGAGCATCTGGCGGACGCCGAACGTGCCGCCTACCTGGGCACGCTCGCACCCGGCAGCAGTGTGCGGCACGAGGGCACCACCTTCACGCGGGAGTTGCTGGGCGAGCTCCTGACCGCCGTCCGCGACCCCGCGACCGGCCGGCCGCGGTTCGGGCGGGCGGGCTTCACGGACTGCGGCTTCGCCGGCGATCTCGTACTCAACCAGGTGACCTTCGACGGCGAAGCCCGCTTCGACGGCGCGCACTTCGCAGCGCAGTGCCTGCTGAACCGGGTCGTGTTCGGCGGTCGGTCGTCCTTCCACGGGAGCGTGTTCCGAGGGACCGCGCGCTTCAGCGACGTGCGGGTGACCGGGAGCGCCACGTGGACGGGGATGGCGCTCGACTCCCCCGCGGAATGGGAGGGAGTGAGGTTCGAGGGGCCCGTGTCCTTCGGCGGGACGGAGTTCCGGGAGTCGGTGCGCTGGCACGACGTGACGTTCGCCGGCCCCGTCGACTTCGTTCGTGCGAGGTTCGGTGCGGAAGCCTACTTCGAGCGGACCACGTTCGCCGGCAACGCGTCCTTCATCGATCTGGGGCTCAGCGACTTCGTCTACTTCCGGTCGGTCACGTTCCACAAGGGCGCGTTCTTCGTGAAGGTCGACTTCCCCGGCGCGGTGGTCTTCTCCCAGGTCGAGTTCCGCCGGGAGACCCAGTTCACGGAAGCGGTCTTCAATTCGACCACGCGCTTCAGTTACTGCACCTTCCTGCGCGTGCCGGAGTTCAGCTGGGTGCGGTTCCGCGACGACGCCGTCTTCAGCAATGTCGTCTTCGCCGACGGTGCCCGATTTGAGTCGACGACATTCGAGGTGACCAGCCATCTCGGCCCCGTCGTCTGCCTCAAGACCCTAGACCTGTCCGGAGCGCGCTTCCGGGGACCCGCCCTGGTCACGGCGGCGGCTTCCGAAGTGCGGGCGCACCGGACCCATTGGTCGTCCACGGCGACACTCCGCCTCCGACATGCGACGGTCGACCTCAGTGACGCCGCCGCGGAGCTGCCGCTGACGGTGGCCGCCGGCCCGGCGCCCTTCACGGCCCTGGAGAACACGCAGGCGCCCGCGGGGAGTGCGGCCGTCCGGGTCGTCTCGATCCGCAGCGTCGACGCGGCCCATCTCGTCCTCACGGATCTCGACCTGTCCGACTGCCGGTTCGCGGGCGCCGTCCATCTCGACCAACTGCGGCTCGAAGGGCGATGCGTCTTCGCGACCCCGCCGTCCGGCTTCCGGCGACGCGGGACGGTTCCGGGACGGTGGACGTCGCGCCGCACGCTGGCGGAGGAGCACCACTGGCGCACGGCGCGGGGCGGCAGCGGCTGGAAGCCGGCGCCCGGCGGCGACGTACCGGGACCGGCGACGGTGGCCCCGCTGTACCGTCAGCTGCGCAAGTCCCTGGAGGACGGGAAGAACGAACCGGACGCCGCCGACTTCTACTACGGCGAGATGGAAATGCGCCGCAACGACCCCGGCCGGCCGGGCGGGGAACGGGCCCTCCTCGCCGTCTACTGGGCGCTTTCCGGGTACGGTCTGCGCGCCTCCCGGGCCATGGGGTGGCTGCTGGCGGCCATGGCGTCCACCGTTCTGGCGATGATGCTGTGGGGGCTGGCCGCACAGGAGCCGGATCCGGTGAGCCGTGGCACTGTCGACGGCCGGCGGGTTCAGCTGACCACCAGGACTCCCGACCCGGTCGATCCGAGCGGGCCGTACGCGCGGCGGATGACGGGGCAGCGGTTCGAGAAGTCGCTGCGGGTGGTCATCAACTCGGTGGTGTTCCGGTCGTCCGAGCAGGGCCTGACGACGGCGGGCACCTACATCGAGATGACGTCCCGGGTGACGGAACCGATTCTGCTCGCCTTCGCGGCGCTTGCCGTCCGCAGTCGCGTCAAGCGGTAGGGCCCGGAGTTTCGCGGGGCCGGGCGGAGGTGTGCCTCTCCGCCCGTCCCCGCGATCGCGCGGACGGCTCAGGCCGTGGACTCGGACGGGGACTGGTGCAGGGAGTTCACCGCGTCCGGGTCCTGCCAGAAGGTCCTGAGCAGGCTGACGAGGGCCGGTGCCGCTTCCAGCAGCGGTGCGACATGACCGGCACCGGGCAGAACCGCCCATCCGCCGCGGGGCAGCCGGGCGGCGGCGGCCGCCGCGGCGTCGGGCAGCCAGGTCGCGTCGTCCGCGCCGGCGGCGAACAGCGTCGGCGCGGGAACGGAGGTCAGGGTCGGGCTCAGGTCCTCGCGCTCGAGGCTCGCCGACCGGATGGCACGGGCCATCCCCCGCCGCTCCGGCCCGGAGAAGGCCTCGGCGATCAGGGCGGCCGCCTCGGGATCGGCGCCCTCGCCGAGCAGGGCCGTGGTGAGGGGGCCGAGCACGGGGCCGACCGGGCCGACGGCACGGTAGATCGGCACCAGCAGGTTGATCTGCCGTCGTTCCGGGGCGGTCAGCGCGTGGACGGGCGCGCCGATGGTGGCCAGGCTGCGGACGTGCCGTGCGTGGGCGGCGGCGAAGGTGATGCCGACGTGTCCGCCCCACGCGTTGCCGACCCAGTCCACCGGCTCGTCGATGCCCAGGTGCCGGAGGACGTCGAGTGCGGCGCCGGCGCAGTCCTCGAGGGTGAACAGGTGCTCGGGAGCGGCACTTCGGCCGTGGGCCGGGCCGTCGACGATCACGAGCCGGCGCGTGGCGGCCAGTGGCTCCCTGACGCGGACCCAGGTGGTCGAGTCGACAAAGAGGCTGTGCCAGAGCAGTGCCGGCGGGCCGGATCCGATCGTCTCGACGCTCAGTGGTCCGAGCCGGGTGGGTACGGACTCGACTGCACCGGGCGAAGGCCGGTCCATGGCGCCCTCCAAAAACGTTTCGGTAGCCGAAGCTTCGGTACCCGAAGTATCCTTCCGGACCATGGCCTCGTCAAGCGATCTCCCTGTCGACCGTCTCGCCGTCGGCCAGCTCCTGGTGCGGCTGCTCCGGGAGTTCAGGACCGAGATGTTCGCGTCCGCCGCGGCGCGGGGCTACGGCGATCTGCGCGAGCCGCACCTGCAGATCTTCGGCAACGTCGGCATCGACGGGATCCGCCTCACCGACCTCGCCGCGCGGGCGCAGTTGAGCCTGGCGGCGGCATCGGAACTGGTCAACGAGCTCCAGGATCTCGGCTACCTGGAGCGGCGTCCCGATCCCAGCGACCGGCGGGCCAAGCTGATCTTCCCCACCGTGCGCGGTCGCCAGGCCCTCGACGACGCGGGCGGCCGGGTCGCCGAGATCGAGCAGCGCTGGTCCGCCGCGGTCGGTCCCGAGCATTTCGCGGCGGCCTGCCGTACTTTGCAGCACCTCCTCGACGCCCTCACCGGGACGCGGGACGACCATGCGTCCACGGCGGCGTCCAAGGGGCCCGCGGCCACGCCCTGACGCCCGCACGTCCCCGGTGATCGCACCCGTCGGCGCGCCCACGGGCATGCGCACGGCGCGCGAGGGTAACCGCGCAAAAGCGCCGCAACAATGGGCGTCTACACTCTCCCCGCAACGGCCCGCGCGTCCGTGGCCGAGAGCGGGCAGCTTCTGCCAGACCCGAAGGGTATTCGGCGTTTTGATACGGATAGAGTCAGTTACCAAGCGGTACCCGGACGGCACGGTGGCAGTCGACGGGCTCTCACTCGAGATACCGGACCGCTCCATCACCGTTCTCGTGGGACCGTCGGGCTGTGGCAAGACCACCACGCTCCGGATGATCAACCGGATGGTCGAGCCCAGCGAGGGAACGATTCTCCTCGACGGCGTCGACATCCAGAAGCAGCCTGTCAACACCCTGCGCCGGTCGATGGGTTACGTCATCCAGAACGCCGGGCTGTTCCAGCACCGCACCATCCTGGACAACATCGCCACCGTTCCCCGGCTGCTCGGCTGGGACAAGCGGCGCGCACGGACGCGGGCGGCCGAGCTGATGGAGCGGGTCGGACTCGACACCTCGCTCGCCAAGCGCTACCCGTACCAGTTGTCGGGCGGCCAGCAGCAGCGTGTCGGCGTGGCGCGGGCGCTCGCCGCGGACCCGCCGGTGCTGCTGATGGACGAGCCCTTCTCCGCCGTCGACCCCGTGGTCCGCAAGGGCCTCCAGGACGAACTGCTGCGGATCCAGGAAGAGCTGGGCAAGACCATCGTCTTCGTCACCCACGACATCGACGAGGCCATCAAGCTGGGCACCACTGTCGCGGTGCTGCGCACGGGCGGCAGGCTCGCCCAGTTCGCCCCGCCCGCGGAGCTGCTGTCCGCCCCCGCGGACGCATTCGTCGAGGACTTCCTCGGCACCGACCGCGGCATCCGCCGGCTGTCCTTCTTCTCCTCCTCCGCGCTGGAGTTGCGGACCGAGCCCGTGGTCGCCCTGGACGCGGACGCACAGCAGATCGCCGCCCGCACCACCGCGGACGTGCCCTACCTCCTCGTCACCGACCTGGACGGCAGGCCGCTGGGCTGGAGCGAGCCCCGTCTGCTGACCGCCGGGGAGATCGACCCCGGCAGCCTGCTGCCCTACGGGCGGCCGTTCGAGCACGGCAAGGAGTCGCTGCGGGCCGCACTCGACGGCGCCGTGCTGTCGCCGACCGGCTGGTCCGTCGGCGTGGACGGCACCGGCCGCGTCGTCGGCGTGGTCTCCCAGCAGACCATCAGCGAGGCCATCCGCGGTGCCCACGCCGGCGACCGCGCGCAGCGCACCGACGCCGAGGTCGCGGGATGAGCGGCTTCTTCGACATCCCGAGCGACCTCCAGCACAGCTGGTTCGGCCTGATCGGCCTGCATCTGCGCGAGGCGCTGCTGCCGGTGCTGGCCGCGCTGCTGATCAGCCTGCCCATCGCGCAGCTCTGCGTCCGCTACCGCTGGGTCTACACCCCCACGCTGGGCGTGACGACCGTGCTGTACGCGATACCGTCGCTGGCCTTCTTCGTGGTGCTCATCGACTACACGGGCCAGACCGAACTGACGGTGATGATCCCTCTCGCCGTCTACAGCCTGGTCGTGCTGGTCCCGGCGATCGTCGACGGCGTCCGCTCGGTGCCGCAGGAGACCCTGGCCGCGGCCACGGCCATGGGCTTCGGCCCCGTACGCCGTTACGTACAGGTGCAGTTGCCCATCGCGGTGCCGGCGATCATCGCCGGCCTGCGGGTGGCGGCCGTCTCCAGCATCAGCCTGGTCAGCGTCGGCATGCTGATCGGCAACCAGGGCGCGCTGGGCAACCTGCTCAACGACGCGCAGATCTACCACCGGCCCGTGCTCGCGGTGAACTCCGTGGTGACGACGGCCGTGCTGGCGGTCGTGGTCGACGCGGTCCTCGTCGCCCTGCGCCTGCTGCTGACCCCCTGGATGCCGAAGGAGAGCGCGGCCCGGTGAACGTACTGCACTTCATCAACGCCTTCTTCAGCGACGGCGCCCACTGGCACGGCTACGACGGCATCCCCACCCGCGTCGTCGAGCACATCCAGTACTCCCTGGAGGCGCTCCTCCTCGCCGCCGTCATCGGACTGCCGATCGGCCTGGTGACCGGCCACTACGGACGCGGCGGCAACACCTTGGCGATGACCGCCACGGCCGGCCGCGCGCTGCCCACCTTCGGCCTGCTCGTCCTGGTCGTCACCTGGCTGGGATTCGGCCTGGGGCCGGTCATGATCCCGCTGGTCGTGCTCGCCGTGCCGCCGATCCTGGTCACCACCTACGAGGCGGTCCGCACGGTCGACCCATCCTCGGTCGACGCGGCCCGGGGCACGGGCATGGAGGAGTCGAAGATCCTCTTCCAGGTGGAAGTCCCGGCCGCGCTCCCGCTGATCCTCAGCGGCCTGCGCTCGGCCGCCATCCAGATCGTCTCCACGGCGACGATCGCCGCGTACGTGGGCCTCGGCGGTCTCGGCCGGTACATCATCGACGGCCTCTACCAGCGCGACTACGAGAAGGTCGTGGGCGGCGCCACCCTGGTCGCCGTGATGGCCCTGGCCACGCTCGCGGTCTTCTGGGCGATCGCGCGGCTCACGGTGTCGCCGGGCGTGCGCCGCCCCGCCTGACACCGGCAGCACCAGACGCGTACGGGCCCGGGGCGATGCCGCATCGCCCCGGGCCCGTACGCGTGTCAGGGCTCAGCCGCCGGTGCGCTCCAGCGCCAGCTCCAGCACCACCAGCAGCGCGTCGCGCACCGAGCCGCGCTCGCGGGCGTCGAACACCACCACCGGGACGTGCTCGGCGACGTCCAGCGCCCAGCGGACCTCGTCCAGGGAGTGCTCGACGCGTCCGTCGAAGGCGTTGAGCGCGACGGCGAACGGGATCTGCCGGTGCTCGAAGTAGTCGACGGCCGCGTAGCAGTCGTCCAGGCGGCGGCTGTCGACGATGACGAGACCGCCGACCGCGCCCTCCACGATGTCGTCCCACATGAAGCCGAACCTCTCCTGCCCGGGTGTCCCGAACAGGTACAGCTTCAAGGTGGGGTCGATGGTGAGGCAGCCGAAGTCCATGGCCACCGTGGTCGTGGTCTTGCGCGGGGTCTGGCTGAGGTCGTCCACGCCGGCCGCCACCTCGGTGATGGCGGCCTCGGTGGTCAGCGGCTCGATCTCGGAGATGGAACCGACGGCCGTGGTCTTGCCCACGCCGAAACCGCCCGCGATCACCATCTTGACCGGCAGCGGCGGTCGTACGACGGCCTGCGCGGCCGTGCCGCCACCGGTCAGCGGTTCGGTCGGTGTCACGGAGTACCCCCCCGGGAGTCGGAGACGGCCCGCAGGCCGTCGATAACCCTGCGCAGGACGGATGCGTCATGGGTGGCACCGAAGTCGGGCACATGGACCGTGAGCTGTCCCGCGGCACGCAGGTCCTCGGCGAGGACCCGCACCACGTTCAGATGCAGCCGCAGCCGGGCCGCGAGTTCCGCGATGGACTGCGGCTGCCGGCACGCGGCAACGATGTCGTGCTGCTCGAAGGTGAGTTCGTCGAGCGTCTTGAGCCCGGCGACGGTGGCCACCACCTGGGTCTCCACCGGAACCGGCCGGGCGGTCGCGGGTGCCACCCGGCCGGCCGTGAGGAGGAACGGGCGGACGGCCGAGGCGGGGCCGACCGGCTCGGGAACCGGAGGTGCCGCGCCGTCCTCGCCGGCCGGTGTGGAACCGTCCGCCATAAGTCGTGTCTTCCTCTCCGGACCGGGCGGTCGCCGGTCAGCGTGCCGAGGCGGCGCCGACGGTGTTCTTCAGTTCGAGCACCAGCTGCGGGCTGAGGGCGGTGCCGGCCCGGTTGGCGAACAGCGTCATCTCGTAGGCGATGTTGCCGAGCTTCGCCTCCTTGTCGGTGACGACGCCGAGCACGGCGCCGCTGCCGATCGCGGAGACGATGACGTGGCCGCCCTCCAGGTCGATGATGACCTTGTTCAGACCTCCGAGGCCGTAGTTGCCTGAGGCGCCCGCGGCCAGGCTGGTGATGCCCGAGACGATGGCGGCCAGCCGCTCGGAGTGGGCGCGTTCGCGCAGCTCCGACACGGCGATGAGCAGCCCGTCGGAGGAGACGGCGATGGCGTCGACGACGCCCGCGGTCTCGGTGGCGAAACGGTTCAGCAGCCAGTTGAAGTCGGCTGCGGCGGCCTGCAGGTCGGTCGTCGGCGTGTCACCTGTCGGCGTGCTCACTGCTCGGCTCCTTCCGGGTGGTGGTTCGGGCGGTGCGCAGGAGGCGCCGCCGCGGTTCCGGGTTCGGCACCGGTGGCGGCGGTGCGGTCGTCTCCTACGAAGTGGGTGCCGGTGTCGCTGTCGCGATGGGCGCGCTCGACCGCGGCCTCGAACTCGTCCAGCGCGGACCGCACGGCCTCGGCGTCGGCGGGCTGCAGGGGCTGCGCGGGCTGCTGCGCGGCCGGGCCGGCGGTCGTCCGCAACGTGGCCCCGCGGACCCGGCGGCGCAGGGCGGGCTGCCCGGCGGAGTCGTCGGCCGGAGTCTCCTTGCGGGGCCCGGGCACGAGCGGCCGCTTCTCGGCGGCTCCGTTCGCCTCCCTGCGCGGAACTCGACGTGGGAGCGGAGCGCCGTCACCGGGGCCGGCCTCGATGGTGCTCTCGCTCGCGGCCGCGTGGGGGCCCGTGGACGGGACCAGGTCGGTGGCCGGGCCCGCCGCGGCGCTCCTGGCGGCCGGCGTGACCGGCGTGGAGGCCGGCGCGCTCGCGGCCGGGCTCGTCGCCGGGCCCGTGGAGTCCACCGCGCTCATGCTCAGCAGCAGGGTCGCGGGGATCGCGACCTCCGCGGTCACACCGCCGCCGGGGGTACGTGACAGGGTCACCCCCACCTCCCAGCGGCGCGCGAGCGTACCGACCACGAACAGGCCGAGGACCTTCGTCGGTACGAGGTCCAGGCGCTCGCGGCGGATCAGCCGGGCGTTCTCCTCCTCGAGGCGCTCGGCGCTCATCCCGAGGCCGTGGTCGGCCACGGCGATCAGGGCGTCCCCGTCACCGGAGCGCACCGTCACCTCGACGGGGCTGCCCGCCGGGGAGAACGAGACGGCGTTCTCCACGAGTTCCGCCACCATCAGCGTGAGGTCGCCGATGATGTCCGGCTCGACCATGGCCTCGGTCTCGGCGTAGAGCCGCACCCGCTGGTAGCCCTCGATCTGGCCGAGCGCGGCGCGCACCACATTGGTGAGCGCGGTGGGGCCCGAGTCCAGGACGGTCTCACGGATGCCCGCCAGCAGCATGAGGCTGTCGGCGTTGCGGCGCAGGCGGACGGCGATGTGGTCGATGGAGTAGAGCCGCTCCAGCAGGGCCGGGTCGGTCTCGCCGCGTTCGACCGCGTCGATCAGCGCGAGCTGACGCGTCGTCAGGTTGCTGACCCGGCGTCCCACGTTGCCGAACATCTCGGCGACGTTGCGGCGGCTGAGCACCTGGCGCGCCAGCAGCGCGGCGGCGGTCGTCTGCACCTGGTTGAACGCCTGGGCGAGATCGCCGATCTCGTCCCGCGCCGTGACGGGCACATCGCGCACCCGCGGCGGGCCGGCGTCCTCCGCGTCGTCGTCGGCCACCCGCGCGAGCTCGCGGCTCGTGGCGGACGAGACCTCCTGCGCGGCCGCGGTGAGCGCCTGCACCGGGCGGACCACCGACCGGCGGACCACGACCGACAGCACCAGCCACACCAGGAAGCCGAACAGTGCCACGGCCAGCAGAAGGGCGGCCCGCCACCACGCGTCGCCGGAGGCGGTGTCGGCGGTGTCGGCGATCTGGTCGATGAGTGAGGAGGTGATCCTCAGCCGGCTCTCCGCCTGTGCCGGATAGGCCGGGTAGTCGGCCAGCGCGCCGGTGAACGCCCGGTGGACCTCGGCCGGAGTGTCCGCCTGCAGGGAGCTGGGGTCGATCTGGAGCTCGGCGTACGCCTGCGCGATCCGGCGCTGGGGCTCGGTGCGCTCGATGCCGGCGAGCTCGTCGGCCTGCTGCTCGGTGGCGAACCGGGCGAAGCGGTCGGCCTGGTAGGCGTACAGCTGGTAGGAGCCGACCGCGGCGTTGAACTCGATGAGGGCGTTGGCGTCACCGGTCGTCGCCGAGAACACACTTGTCTCGAAAGAGCTGTGCGCGGCGTCCGCGCGCAGCAGGGAGTCCAGCAGATTGCCGGTGAAGGTGGCCGCGAGCGCCGCGTTGCGGTCCAGGCCGAGGCCGTCGATCAGGCCCTTGGCCACGCCGGTGTAGGCGGGGTCGATGTTGTCGGCGGGCAGATAGCTCTGCTCCACCGTCGCGCGCAGGGTGGCCAGGCCCTCGATCTCCCGCAGGGACTGCGCCTCGGATTCGGGCAGCCGGTCCCCGAAGGTCCGGCGCACCTTCTCCACCTGCGCGTCCACCGACCGCTGCGCCGTACGGTACGCGTCGGTCGAGGGGTGTGCGCCGCGGGCGGACTCGAATCGCACCGAGAGCAGGATGGCCTGCTGGTGCTCGGCCTCCACGCGGTCGGCCAGGGTCGCCACCTGGGTGCTGTCGCGGACCAGTTGGGCGGCGGCCGCCGCGTCCTGCGCCCGCCCCGCCTGGGCGGCGATGAGATAGGTGAGCAGCACGGCCACCACGGCCACCGGCACGCCCACCAGGACGTTGAGCTTGCGCCGGAAGGGCCAGCGGTCGGCGAACCCCAAGGGGCCGCCGCCCGGCGGTGGGGCAGCCGGGCGTGCGGGCTCGTCCACCTGCACCGTGGGCACCTGGCCTCCTTCAAGGGGTGTGGTCGATGGTGCGCAACGACATCGGAGCGGCCCCCGCTCACAGCTGTGGCCGATGCAACAGCGGTGAATGTATCGCGCCTTCGAAGCCGCGTTCGCCACGGCTCATGTCAAGAGTTCGTTACAAGGCGACCGTCCACTCTCCACATTTGCGCATCAAGGAGGCTAATCGGTGACCTGAGTGCTCTTGACTGGGCGGGAACCGGCTGGGTTGGATCAGGATCGTACGTGTGCCCGCACGCCGCACGGCCTGCCACAACCCAGCCCCCACCAATCGCCGAGCCCGGATCGAGAATTGTGACTTCTTACGCGAAGAGCACCAGGTCAAGCACGAGCAGCCGCAGCGTGGCCGCCCTCGCACTCGCGGCGGCCACGGCACTCGTCGCCGGGTGTTCGTCGTCCTCCGACGACAAGTCCGACAACCCGCTCTCGGAAGGCAAGCCCGGCGGCGACACCGTCGTCGTCGGCTCCAACAACTTCGCCGAGAGCATCCTGCTCGCCGACATCTACGGCGAGGCCCTCAAGGCCAAGGGCATCAACGTCACCTACAAGCCCAACATCGGCAGCCGCGAGACCACGTACGGCCTGCTCAAGAACGGCTCCATCACCGTCCTGCCCGAGTACAACGGCGCCCTGCTGGCCTACCTCGACAAGGACGCCACGCCGAAGACGGTCGAGGAGACCACGGCCGCCATCGGCACCAAGCTCGACCCCAAGCTGACGCTGCTGGAGCCGGCGGCGGCGCAGGACAAGGACTCGGTCACCGTGAACGCGGCCACGGCCGCGCAGTACAAGCTCACCGCCGCGTCCTCGATCGCGGACCTGAAGGACATCGCCAAGGACCTGGCCATCGGGGCCTCCCCCGAGTTCCAGACCCGGCAGCAGGGCCTGGTGGGCCTGAAGAAGGTCTACGGACTGGACTTCAAGTCCTTCAAGGCGCTGGACGCGGGCGGCCCGCTGACCGCGGCGGCGCTGACGAAGAACACCGTGCAGGTGGCGGACATCTTCACCACGGACCCGACCATCGCCAAGGAGAAGTTCGTGGTCCTCCAGGACCCGCAGAACCTCTTCGGCTTCGAGAACGTGCAGCCGCTCGTCTACAAGTCCGGGCTGGACCAGAAGGGCGTCGACGCCCTCAACGCGGTCTCCGCCAAGCTCGACACGGCCGCCCTGCTCGACATGGACACCCAGGTCCAGTCGCAGAGCAAGGACCCGCTGGACGTGGCCCAGGCCTGGCTGAAGTCCGTCGGCCTCGGCTGACCCACGGCTTCATGGACACAACGCTGAACGGCTCGACGCGGGTGCCCCCGGATCCCGAGGGCACCCGCGTCGAGCTGGACGGGCGTGGCCTCACCGTGCCGGACGTGGTGCGGCTGGCCGACGCAGCCGCCACGCCGGACGTACCGCCCGGCGCACTCGACCGGGTCCTGCGCTCCTGGAGGGCGGCGGGCCGGCTCGCCGCCGCGGGACGCCTGTACGGCCGCGGGACGGGCGTGGGCGCCCACCGCTCGGTGCCGGTCACCGCGCAGGACGAGGCCGAGCACGGACTGCGCCTGCTGCGCAGCCACGCGGGCGGCGCCGGGGCGCTGCTGCCGGCCCGCCAGGTACGGGCCATGCTCGCGGTCCGCGCCAACCAGCTGCTCTCCGGCGGCTCCGGCATCCAGCCCGCCTTCGTCACCGCCCTCACCGACGCGCTGTGCCTGGGTGTCCACCCGGCGGTCAACGAGTACGGCGGCCTCGGCACCGGCGACCTCACCGCCCTCGCCCAGACGGGCCTCACCCTGATCGGCGAACGCCCCTGGCTGACCGGCCGCCCCGAAGGCCAGGAACCGCAGACGGAGGAGGACGCGCTCCCCGGCGATCTGCCGCCCGGATTCCCCGTGCAGCGGCGCCACCGGACTTCCCGGAAGCGGCCCGCCGACGCGAGTCCCGCCGGGCCGTCGTCGCAACTGCCCACGCCTGTCGTGCCCCAGCCCGGCGACGCCCTCGCGCTGCTCAGCAGCAACGCGCTCACCCTGGGCCAGGCCGCCCTCGCCTGCCACCAGCTCGACCTGCTGCTCCGCGCCACGCACGCCGTCGCCGCGCTGTCGCTCGCCGCGGTCTCCGGCTCCTTGGAGGCGTACGCGCCCGAGGTGCACGCCCTGCGCCCCTATCCCGGAGTCGCCCGTGCGGCCGCCGAGGTGCGCAGGCTGCTCGGCGTGCCCGGCCGGCCGTACGGCGCCGGCCGCCGGATCCAGGACCCGTTCGGATTCCGCGCCTTCCCGCAGGGCCACGGCCCCGCCCTGGACGCCGCCGACGCCCTGCGCCGGATCGTCGAGGTCGAGATCAACGTCCCGTCCGAGAACCCCCTGATCTCCTCCGACGGCACCACGGCCCATCATCACGGGGCCTTCTACGCGGCCCCGCTCGGGCTCGCCCTGGACGGGCTGAACCTGGCCGTGCTGCAGACGGCACAGCTGTCCGCCGCACGGCTGACCGCCCTCGGCCGTCCCGACCTCACCGGGCTGCCCGGCTTCCTGGCCACCGGTCCGGCCAGCAGTTCGGGCGCGATGATCCTGGAGTACACCGCCAACTCGGCCCTGGCGGAGCTGCGCTCCTGCGCGACACCCGCGTCGGCCGGCCACGCGGTGCTCTCGCACGGTCTGGAGGAGGCCGCGAGCTTCGCCTCCCAGGCCGCACGGCAGTCGCTGCGCGCCGCGGACGCGTACACCACGGTGCTGGCCTGCGAACTCGCCACCGCGGTACGGGCGCTGCGGCTGCACCCGGAGCCGCCGCCCGCGTTTCCCGCGTTCACCGTGGCCGACGCCGTGCTCCCGGCCGGGACCGAGGACCGGCCGCTGACGGCGGACGTGACGGCCGCGGCCGAACTGCTGCCGGTGCTCGCCGGCCTGTGAGGGCCGACCGGGCCGTCACCCGGTACGGGGCAGCCCGGCCCGTCCGTGATCTCGGCGGCCTGCCGGCGGGCCTGCGCATGCGCCTCCTCCAGTGAGGCGCGGTGCTGCGGGAGCAGGTGCCGGAGCGCGTCCATGGTGCGGGCGTAGGTGAGTTCGGGTGTGAGGGAACGGACGTCCAGGGCCAGGAGGTTCGGGTCGCCGAGCACCGTCCGCAGCGCCGGGACGAGGAAATCCTTGCCGTGCTGGGGCGCGCCGGGGCCGTATCCGCCGCCCCGGGCGGAGACGACGACGGCGGGGCGGCCGGCGCTGCGGGCACCGCCGGCCACGCCGATCGTCCTGCCGACGATCATGATCTGGTCGAGCCAGGCCTTGAAGACCGACGGCATCGAGTAGTTGTAGAGCGGCACGGCGAAGAGGTAGGCCTCCGCTCCGAGGAACTCCTCCACCAGTTGGTCCTGGAGGAGCGCGGCGGCCTTCTGCTCGGGGGTGTGCTCGTCGGCGGGGGTGGTGCGGGCCGTGATGCCGGCAGCGTCCAAGTGGCCGACCGGGGTGAGCGCGAGGTCGCGTCGGACCACGTCGCCGCCCCAGGCGGCGGTGAAGGAGTCGGCGACCTGGCGGGAGACGGAGGCGTCCCCGGAGAGGGAGGCGTCGATGCGCAGCAGGTAGGACATGGTGGTGGCTCTTTCGTACGAAGAGGTGGATGGGCGAGGTCAGGGCACGGGACGGTGCGGGGGAACGGCGCATCCGTCCGGGCCGCACGCGTCGCCGGCCGCGCCGAAAACCTCCAGCGGCCGCGGCGCGGGGTGGGCCGCCTCCCAGGCCCGTGCCATCGCCTCCAGCAGCGCTTCGGTGCCGACGGCGCCGGGGACGGCGTGCGTGCCGCCGAGGGTGATGAAGGGCATACCGCGGGCGCCCAGGCGCTCGGCCGCGCGCTGGTCGGCGGCCACCCGGGCCCGGTAGCGCCGTTCGTCCAGCGCGTGGGCGGCCTCTTCGCGGTCCAGCCCGGTCTCGGCGGCGAAGTCGAGCACTTGGTTCTTGGTCCACAGCTCGCGGCGCGTCCCGAAGTGGGCGCGGAACATCGCCGTCCACACCTCGCTGCCGCGGCCCCGGTCCGTGGCGTAGGCAAGGAGTTCGTGGGCGTAGTCGGTCGGTCCCAGGGTCCGGTCCAGCGCGTGGTAGGGATTGAGTCCCTCCGCGTGAGCGGCACCCTCGATCGACGCGAAGATCCGCTGTGCGTCCCGCGCGGGGACGTTGTGCTGCCTCAGTAGTTGCCGCTGGGTGACGCCCTCCCGGGGCAGGTCGGGGTGGAGCTGGAACGACCGGTGGACGACCTGGACCTCCCCGGCGTGCTCGAAACGCTCCAGTGCCAGCCGCAGGCGGTGGTCCATCAGCCCGCAGTAGGGGCAGACGATGTCCGACCAGAACTCGATCCTCATGGTGGGCTCCTCCCGAAACTCACTATCTGTTCGTAGCCCCACTGTGGATTAGGATGACAAGCGATACAAAAGGCACATCCATGTGCGTGGACCACCGGGAGAGAGGCGGCTGACGTGGGCACCGGCGGCGAGCTCCGGCAGGGGCGCACGAATGTACGGGCGAACGTGCGGCGCGTACCGGGCCCGTGTGCCCGCTGGGACGACCAGGACGCCGATTTCATCCGCGAAGTGCTCGACCTGGTGGGCGACAAGTGGAGTGTGCTGATCATCGGCACGCTCTCCGACGGACCGGTGCGCTACTCCGAGCTCGCCCACGCCATCCCCGGCATCTCCCAGCGGATGCTCACGCTCACGCTCAAGCAGCTCCAGCGCAGCGGTCTGGTCGACCGCACCGCGTACGCCGAGGTCCCACCCCGCGTCGAGTACTCCCTGACCGGGCTCGGCAGCTCACTGCTGTCCACAGTGCTGGAACTCGCGGCCTGGTCCGCCGACCGGCACGCGGAGATCCGGCGGCACCAGAACGCGTTCGACACGGGCAACGCGTAGGCGCCGGCGGGTTGGCGTTCCCTCACGCCACATGCGGTGACGGAATATCACACAACCCTCACGCATCCACCCCGACTCGACCGGGCATATCTACAGATAACTCATCAGATTCGGCACCTTCGGCTGGTTCCGCCGCCCCGCGCTCCGCGCACGCGGCGGCTGCCACTGGGAGGGGTGGGCATGTGGGCACCGTTCACGTGATCTTGGCCGTCCTGGCCCTTCTCCTCATAGGCGTCGGGTGGCGGCTGCTCCGGTATCCCGGCGGCTGGCACTTCGCGTTCTCCGGCAACCACGACAAGCACAGGGACGGCCTGAACCGCGAGCGGCGGGCCGTTCGCGAACTGCGCGCCAAGGCCCGGCGGGAACTGGCCGTCGCGGAGGCCCAGGTGACCCGCGCCGAACAGGCTTACCGCAGGCGCATCAGCGACGCCGAACGGCGGCTGAAGGGCCTGCGCCGGCAGAGCCAGGGCACCTTGCTCGCGACACTGGGTCACCTGTCCCTGCACGAACACGTGATGGTGATCTCCGGGACGGGGACGAAAGTGCTGCCCCTGGGCGGCACGCAGGTGCAGTTCGAGCGCAGCGACATCGGCCACCACATCTACCTCAGGCGCCCGGACGGCGTGCACTTGGAGTCCTACGCCGTCGACCAGCACAGCGAGGACAGCGTGCGGTGCTTCAGCGTGCGCACCGAGAACCAGGTCGCCAAGGAGAACCGCTTCCTCACGGAACGCGCCGCATCGATCAAGAAGGCCGAGGACGAACTCAAAGCGGCACAGGCCGACACCCTGCCCGCCGAGCGGGCCCGCCGGCATCTGGGCGTGGTGACCGCACGCCAGAGCCGCGACAGGGCCCTCGACGAAGCGCTCGACCGGCTCGAGACCGCCCGCGACCAGTGGCAGGCACTCACCGGCCGGCGCCCTCCGCGCTAGGGCGATATCGAAAGTCGGGGCCGCGCCGGGAGGGGCCGGCGTGTTCCGCCGCACACGCCACCGCGCACAGCCGCGGAGGCCGCTTCGGCGCACCATGGGAGTGACGAGCGGAAAGAAGGCTGATCACATGTGCCTTTCCCCGGGCAGCCCCTCCGAGGTGGCCGGCGCCGCCCCCCGCCCCGCCCACGGGCCCGCGGTGGACCCGGTACGTCTCGAACCGGTCGATGAACTCGAGATCACCGTCCTGGTCGACAATGTCTACGACGCGCTCCTGACCGGGGACGATCACACACAGCGCCCTTCCCTCGCCGTCGGTGTCGAGGCGGCGCCGCACTTCGAGGAGGGCCGCACCTTCGTCGGGCTCACCGCCGAGCACGGCTTCTCCGCCCTGGTCACGACCAAGCGGCTCGGGCGGACCAGCACGCTGCTGTTCGACACCGGGCTCTCGCCGGCAGCGATGGTCGGCAACGCCGACCGGCTCGGGGTGCGCCTGGACGAACTGCACGCGGTGGTCCTGAGCCACGGCCACTTCGACCACGCCGGGGGCCTGGCCGGTCTCGCCGCCCGCCTGCGCTCGGCCATGCCCATGATCGTGCACCCCGAAGCGTGGACCCACCGCCGCACGGTTGCCGCGGGTGGGCAGATCCTGCCGTTCCCCACCGTCAGCAAGAAGGCCCTGCGCGAGGAGGGCTTCGACGTCGTCGAGCGGCGCGTGCCCTCGCTCCTGCTCGACGACAGCGTCCTGATCACCGGCGAGGTCGACCGGACCACGGAGTTCGAACGGGGCATGCCGCCGGGCCATCAGGCGTGGACCGGCGACGGCTGGGCGCACGACGCGAAGGTCATCGACGATCAGGCGCTCGTGGTGCACCTCCGCGGCCGCGGGCTGGTGGTCCTGACCGGCTGCGGCCACGCCGGCGCGATCAACATCGTCCGGCACGCACAGCGGCTCACCAGGGTCGAACGTCTGCATGCCCTGGTCGGCGGCCTGCACCTGAGCGGCCCGGCCTTCGAACCGGTCATCGGGCCGACGGTCAGCGCGCTGACACAGCTGGCGCCCGGGCTCGTGGTCCCCGGCCACTGCACCGGGTGGCGCGCGCAGCACGCGCTCGCCGCCGCGCTTCCCGCCGCGTGGCAGCAGAGCTCGTCCGGCAGCTCGTTCCGGCTGGCCGGCGCCGTGGCATGACCCTCGCTCCGGCCCAGCCGCGCGACAGACCTCAGGAGGCCCCGGGCGAATCGGTCCCGGGCGCGTCCAGCCGTCCGCGCAGGGCCTCGGCGATCTCACCGGCGGCGGCCAACTGCTGCGCGGTGAGGGGGTCGACGAACAACTCCCGGACGGCCTTGAGGTGCGGGAGCGTGGCCCGCCGGAAGCCCTGGGCGCCCTCGGCGGTGAGCACGACCTCGGCGCCCCGGTTGTCGGTGGCGCACTCCACGCGCCGGATCAGCCCGCGGCGTTCCATGCGTCCGAGGTGGTGCGACAGGCGACTGCGCTCCCAGCCGACGGCCGCGGCCAGTTCGGAGGAGCGCAACTGGTGCCCCTCCGCCTCCTGCAGTGCCAGGAGCACCGCGTAGTCGCCGGTGGACAGTCCGGAGTCACCCTGGAGCCGTGACGCGAGCTCCGAGCGGAGCCGTTCGGTCGTCTCGACGAAGTCGCGCCAGATCCGCAGTTCTTCGGTGGTGGGCAACCGCCCGTGTCGCCGTTCCATGCCGACCGCCCCTCTGTTTGACATGTCAATCATATCGATGCATGCTTGACACGTCAATCACTGGCCGCCCGAAGCGCGGCCGTTTTCGGGGGGCGGGGAGGAGAGGATCATGCCGGGCACTGCCTTCGAACTGGGCCTGAACTCGTTCGGCGAGGTCGCGACGGACGGCGGTCGCATGCTCAGCGACGCCGAGACCGTCCGGTTGCTCGTGGAGGAAGCCGCTCTCGCCGAGGCCGCGGGGCTCGACGTCTTCAGCGTGGGCGAGCACTACCGCCCGGGTCACGTCGACACCGCCACCCCCGTCCTGCTCTCCGCGATGGCCACCGCCACCGAGCGCATCAAGCTCGGCACGTCCGTCACCGTCCTCAGCACCAACGACCCGGTGCGCCTGTACCACGCGTTCTCCACCCTGGACGCCGTGTCGGACGGCCGGGCCCAACTCGTCCTCGGGCGGGCGTCGGTCACCGAGTCCTTCCACCTCTTCGGCCACGACATCGCCGATTACGACCGGCTCTTCGACGAGAACCTGGACCTGTTCATGCGCCTCCAGCGGGAGGAGACGGTGACCTGGTCCGGCACCGTCCGCTCACCGCTGGTCGAACAGCACCTGCGTCCCCGCATGCGCAGCGGCGGGATCCCCACCTGGATCGGCGTGGGCGGCAGCCCCAACTCCACGATCCGCGCCGCCCGGTACGGTCTGCCGCTGATGCTGGCCATCATCGGCGGCCGCCCCCAGCGCTTCGCCGGCCACGTGGAGCTCTACCAGCGGGCGCTGGCGGAATCCGGCCACCCCGCCCTGCCCATCGGCCAGCACTCGCTGGGCCTTGTCGCGGACACCGACGAGGAAGCGGCCGACACCTGGTGGCGCTACTGGGAGCCCGTCGTGACCGCACTCGCCGAGGAGCGCGGCTTCTACAAGCCCACACGGGAGCGCTACGAAGCGGAGATCCGCGACGGCGCGCTGTACGTCGGCTCCCCCGAGACCGTGGCACACAAGATCGCCCGGACCGCCCGCGACCTGCACCTGAGCCGTTTCGACCTCAAGTACGACATTCTCCGCCTGCCCCGCCGGGCCCGTGCCCGCACCATCGAACTCCTGGGCCGCGAGGTGGCCCCGCTGGTCCGCGAACTGCTCACGAAGGAACCCGCTGATGTCTGATCTCGTTTTCGGCCTCGACACGTTCGGCGACGTACCGGTCGACGGCACCGGCGCCCCGGTCTCCCACGCCGCCGCCATCCGCCAGGTCCTCGACGAGGCCGTGCTCGCCGACCAGATCGGCGTCGACGCCATAGCGCTCGGCGAGCACCACCGTCCCGAGTACTCGGTGTCGACCCCGGAGACCGTGCTCGCCGGCATCGCCACGCGCACCGAGCGGATCAAGCTCGCCTCCGGCGTGACCGTCCTCAGCTCCGACGACCCCGTCCGCGTGTTCCAGCGCTTCTCGACCGTCGACGCCCTCTCCAACGGGCGGGCCGAAGTGATCCTGGGCCGCGGCTCCTTCACCGAGTCCTTCCCGCTGTTCGGCTACGACCTCAGCGACTACGACGTGCTCTTCGAGGAGAAGATCGAGCTCTTCGCGAAGCTCCTCGACGAGAAGCCGGTCACGTGGAGCGGCACCACGCGGGCGCCGCTCAAGGACGCCGACGTCTTCCCGAAGACCGAGTCGGGCCGGCTCACGACCTGGGTCGGCGTGGGCGGTTCGCCCCAGTCGGTGGTCCGCACCGCGCGTTACGGCTTCCCGCTCATGCTCGCCATCATCGGCGGCGCCCCCACGCGCTTCGCGCCGTACATCGACCTGTACCGGCGCGCGGCGGAGCAGTTCGGCACGACGGCCCACCCGGTGGGGATGCACTCCCCCGGCTTCGTCGCGGACACCGACGAGGAGGCCCGGGAGGGGTTCTGGCCCGGCTACAAGGTGATGCGCGACCGTATCGGCAAGCTGCGCGGCTGGCCCCCGGTGCGCCGCGAGGAGTTCGACGCCGAGGTCGCGCACGGCTCGATGTACGTCGGCTCGCCCGAGACCGTGGCCCGCAAGATCGCCAAGGCCGTCGGCGACCTCGGGGTCGGCCGGTTCGACCTCATCTACACCGTGGGCCCGCAGCCCGCCGGCGCCCGTATGCGGGCCGTCGAGCTCTACGGCACGAAGGTCATCCCCATGGTCCGCGACATCCTCGCGGGCTGACGCCCGAACGCGACGCGACGAACCCCGAAGAACGGAGACGACATGAACACCGAGGGCGTGCGCACGATCGGCATCCTGGGCGCGGGGAAGGTCGGGACCGTGCTGGGCCGGCTGGCCCTGGCGGCCGGTCACCGGGTGCTGATCGCGGGCTCGGGCGATCCCGCCCCCATCGCGCTGACGGTGGAGGTCCTCACCCCGGGCGCCGTCGCGGTCACCCCCGCCGAGGCCGCGGCCCGCGCCGACATCGCCGTCCTGGCGCTGCCGCTGGGCAAGTACCGCAGCGTCCCGGCCGAGGCGCTGCGGGGCAAGCTCGTCATCGACGCGATGAACTACTGGTGGGAGGTCGACGGCATCCGCGACGACCTGACCGACCCCAGGACCTCGTCGAGCGAGACCGTCCAGGCGTTCCTGTCCGGGTCGCGGGTGGTGAAGGCGTTCAACCACATGGGGTACCACGACCTGGAGGACGGGGCACGGCCCGCGGGTGCGCCCGGGCGCAAGGCGATCGCCATCGCGGGCGACGGCCCCGACGACCTCGCGGAGGTCGCGAGCCTCGTCGACGCGCTCGGCTTCGACCCCGTCGTCGCCGGGCCGCTCGCCCAGGGCGTGCGCCTCGAACCGGGGACCGAGCCCTTCGGCGCCAATGTCGACAGCGGCGAACTCACGGCTATGCTCGCGCGGTTCCCGGACACCGAGCGCGGTCGCGCGGTCGCCGAGGCCCGGGCGGCCGGTCCGGCCGCGGACCCTGTCGGGTAGCCCCGCGCGCGCCCGGGCCCGGACGCCCACCGCGGTTCACCGCATGTCGGGGCAGATGAATTTCTGTGCCGCGCGGACGATGCGGCGCGCCTCCGTCGGGGCCACCTGGTGCCCCGCGTGGCTGAAACGGTCGGCGGTCCTGGCGATCACGGCCCCTCGGTTGACGTCTGCCGCAAGGAGTACGCAGATGTCCCGGCCCGCCCAGATGGCCGGGTCCATGCCCCTGGAGTCCAGCGCGGGGTCGATGTCACCGATGGCCTTGAGGTAGGCGTCGCGGTGCGCGGGAGCGGGATACGACGGGACGGCGCCGCCGGCCACCGCGTCCGCGAGGACCTTCTCGGAGACATGGGTCCCCGAGGAGGCCGGCTCGGACCGCTGCGTACCGGCGGAGCACGCGCAGACGGTGATCAGCATGGTGGCCGCGACGGCGAGGCGGAGAATTCTCATCGCTCCACAGAACCGGATCGCCGCCGCGGATGTCGGCCCACCGGGCCATGTGGCCGGGCCGCTCAACCGAATGGCGGACACGAACCGGCGCAACGATCAGGACGTGCGGCGGGCGGCCCGCCGGTCCGTCCTCACACGGGGACGACCAGGTCGAAACCCGCCTTGCCCTGGGCCACACCGTTGATCTGCAGTTCGAGCATGTGGCTTCCGGGATGGAACACGCGCGTGCTGATCCGCTTGAAGGAGTGCCGCCGGCTGATGGAGGCCCGCTCCCCCGCGCCCAGGGTCCTGGTGGTCAGCTTGAAGACCTTGGGGGCGGTGGTGCCGTTGGCCTTCCGGTAGTGGATGACGTAGTCGATCGCCAGCTTGGCCGGGGTGTCGCCCGTGTTCTCCACGTGGAAGGTGAAGGTCAGCTCCTCCCCCACGGTCACCCGCGTCGTGGTCAGTTCGGGCCCGGTGAGGGCGACATCGGCGGCGGGTTCGAATCCCAGCAGCGCCAGGGCACCCGGGTGGCCCTTCTTGATCGCCGTGCGCAGGGCGTGCCGGATCAGCCGGGGCGTGTGCTCGTCGGGGTCCGCCGCCCAGCGTGTGACCACTTCGACGGCGAGGTCGGGGTCGGCGTGGCTGATGTCGTTGACGTGGTTGGCGACCGAGCGCCGTACGTACTCGGAGGGGTCGCGGTAGAGGGCGTCGAGGATGGGCAGGGTCGCCCGGGGCCGGGCGGTGATCCCCGGGACGCGGATCGCCCAGGGCAGCCTCGGGCGGGTGCCTTCCGTGGCGAGGCGCCGGACGTGCTCGTCCGGGTGGTGCACCCACTGCTGGACGATCGTGAGGGCGCGTTCCGGATCGGCCACGAGCACACGCCGGATGGCGAATTCGGCGGTCAGCCGCGGGGTGAGGTCGGCGAGCAGTGCCAGGGCGGCGTCGAAGGCTTCGGGCTCCGCCGCTTCCAGGGCGCGGGAGACGACGGCCTCCGTGACGGGCCAGATCATCCACCCGGTGAATCCCGGGTCCTCGAGCGCGGTGCGAACGATCGCCTCCGTGCGGGGGTAACCATCGGGCAGGTCCGCCAGCAGGGCGTCGCGCAGCAGGTCACTGCGTTCCCGCAGGGCCAGTCCGTCGAGACGCGCGGCGGCGGAGCGCACAGCGGCCGCGCCCCGGGTACCGTTCGCCTTTTCCATGCAGACGCCGAGTCCTGCCGCGGCGGCCTGGCCCAGCAGTTCTTCCGCGAGGGGCACCGGGGCGGTCCTTTCGGTTCTCCCGGCTCGGTACACGTGGCGTGGCCGGGGTGAGCGGCGCGCGGCCGACGGCACGACCGCGCGAACAGTTACTTCGATCCTAGCAGTCACTCTCGGGGGGCCATAACCGGCTCGGCCTCCGGGCCTGCCGGCCTGCCCGCGGATCCGGACGCGACCGGCGCCGGATCCGCGGTGCGCTCTCGTCCCACCGCACTCATGCGCCTCCCAGCAGGGCCTCCAGTGCCGCGGCCGTGTCCGGATACCGGGCGGTCAGCACCACGCCGGACGGGCCGGGCTCCTCCGTCGACCACGTCCCGTCGCAGCCCAGGAGGTCCGCCACCGCGTCGCACGTGGCGGGATGGGCGGCGAGCAGCACACCGGCGCGGCCGCCTCCCGCGGGCAGCGCCCGGTGCACGGCCTCCGGCCCGGGCTGTGTACGCCAGGGCGGCACCCACGCGTCGAGTGCTTCGAGCCGGCCGGGGAAGGTCCGCCCGGCCTCGCGTATCAGCAGCGGGGCCAGTTCGGCGCCGCTCGACCGCAGATGGGAGATCAGGAGCGGCAACCAGGGCAGGAGCACCGGGTCCGGCAGCCGCCCGAACGCGTTCGACACCGTCTCCACGACGAAATCGGCGAGCCCCGGGACGGGCTCCAGACTGTGGAGGAAACCACTGAGGTAGCGCGGATAGGCGGGCACCACCAAGGGGTTGCCGAGCAGTTCGTCGCACCGGGCCCGCAGCTCCGCGCGGGAGAGGGTGCCCAAGTGCACCTGGGCCGCCCACAGCAGCGCCGCCTTCGACGGATCCCGCGGATGGGACTGCGCCACCGCCAGCTCCAGCTGGGTCCGGTCGCAGCCGAGCGACAGCGCCAGGCTCTCCATGCCGAACAGGAAGCCCAGCATCGCCGCGACCTGGCCGACCGTGGCGTCGTCGTCGGTGAACGCCGTCGGCAGCAGGGTGCAGTAGTGGGCGTATCCGGTCTTGGTGAAGGACTCGATCCACGGCGGCAGCACCGGCTCGCTCGTGCGGTAGTACGCGAGCAGCCGCCGCACCCTGCGCAGCACCTCGGGCGCGCCGTCGACTCCGCGTTCGGCGGAGAGCACGTCGAGGGCGTGGTTGCCCAGTTCGTCGGCGATGCGGCGGCTGCGCAGGTACAGGGTCGCGTCCTCGACGCCCTCCAGGACCGTCGCGGCGGTAGCCTGCGGGCCGTACGCCTTGCGGCGCAGGCGCTGCTCCAGCACCTGTTCGATGCTGACGCCCTCGTAGCCGAGCTCGATGAGCGCGCGCTGGTGGGTGCCCAGGGCCACGTCCCAGGACTCCTGGATCGACTGCTCGCCGAGCTTCCGGTCGCCCATGATCGGCCGTGCCGTGCCCTGCGGCATCAGATAGCGCAGCATCCACAGCACGTCGGAGCACGCCGCCAGTTCCGGGCGGCCGGCGATGTCCAGCAGCGCCCGCTGCACACCGCGCTGCTGGAGCCTAAGACCCAGCGGTGCGAGCCGGTCGTGGACGTCGCGGGCCAGGGGCGGCAGCGCGTCGTAGCCGACCTGCCCGATCCGGTCGCCCCCCATCATGATCTCCACCAGCCGGCGCACATCGCGCCGGCCGGGCACGGCGTCCTTCTCGATGCAGGTGACGGCCGCGTCCTGGAAGTCGTACGGCGTCGGTCTGGCCCGGTCGCGCATCCCGGCCAGCAGGATCGACGTCTCGAACACGGCGATGGCGTCGGCGGTGGAGGCGAGATACCCGTTGCGGCGCGCGGCGCGGACGATCTCCACCGACCAGCCGAGCAGTTCGGCCTCGTCCAGCCGGTCCAGGACGGGCGGGCGCTGGAGAAAGCCCGTCAGCTGATCGGAGGGCGGCACCTCCGGCACCGGGGTGGTCGCGGCCTTCTTGGCCGGTGTCCTCTTGGTGCCGGCCTGGCCGCTCAGGCGGTACGGCTTCACCTGCGTCCGCTTGAGGTTCTTCGCCCAGACCGTCGCGGCGATCGACACCGACCCCGAGGCGAGGCCGAACTGCGCCTCGATCGCCGCGTGGCTGGACGGGATCAGGCCGTGCAGCCACTTTGTGGCGCTGCGCGGACTGATCTCGAAGGTGTCGGCGCCGTCGACGCCGAACTCCGCGACCCGGCTGGCCGCGTGGAAGGCGCCGCAGACGTAGAGGCAGTCCGCCGGATCGGTGCCGGTGGCGGCCAGGTGCTCGCGCATCCTGGTCCACATGTGGCGCTCCCGGTCCTCGTCCACGCGCACCCGGGCGGGGTCGCCGGGCGCGAGGCGCCGGAAGAGGCTTCCTATCAGCAGCATGACCTGCCGGTACGTGTCGTGGTCGGTGTCGCCGAGCGGCAGTTCGACGTACTGGTGCCACCACTCCGACCAGTGCCGGACCCGGCCGTGGCGCAGCAGGTGCTCCTCCAGTTCGGCGAAGCGCGGCCGCAGGTCGCCGATCTCCACGCCGACCGCGTCACCGTGCAGCGCCGCCTCCTCCTCGGCGGGCGCCGCGTCCGGATCGGCGGGGCCGGCGGGGAGCTCCGCGCGGGCGTCCCACTGGAAGACGTGGTCGGAGGAGCGGTCGACGAGGACCAGCTCGACGCCGGGGGTGTCCAGGGCGTAGGCGATCGCCTGGTACTCGGCCGACGCCTCGGTGATCGGCGCCACCACGGACAGCGGAGCCCAGTCGGCGGGGAAGCCGTCGACCTGGGTGGCGAACGCCTGGACCGCCACCGGGAACCTGCAGTTGCGCAGTTCGGTCAGCAGCGGTGCCATGTCCTCGCACAGCTCCAGGTAGACGACCTTCGGCTGCTTCTCGCGCAGGCGGCGCGCCATCGCGACCGCCGAGGCGGGCGAGTGGTGGCAGGCGGGGAAGATCTCCAGCGGCTCGCGCACCGCGCGGTCGACGTCGTCGACGATGCCGAGGAGGATGCCCTCCAGGGTGCCGGGCCCGTCGGCGAAGGCCGCGGCGGCCTCCTGCAGCTGTGTGCGCAGCGCCTCGAAGGTCCCCTCGTGCGCGCCGCTCATGACAGGGTGGCGATCGCGTCGCGGCCGCCCTCCAGGAACTCCGGCCAGGAACCGCCCTCCTCCTTGCTGCGCGGCTCGACGACGCCGTGCAGGTACTTGTTGAGGATGGCCAGGTCCTCGGGCGCGCGCCGGGCCAGGGAGCCGACGAGCGAGGAGGCGAGCGTACGGGCGGTCAGGGCGCGCTCGCCGAAGAAGTTGCTGTGCAGGATCGAGTCCTCGAGCACACCGATCTGCTCGGCGGTCGACAGCGCGGACTCCAGCTTCTCGTCGTCGCTGCCGGCCGCGGCGGCGGAGGCCCGCAGGTCGGCGAAGCTCTGCAGCAGCACGTCGAGCAGCGTCGGCGGCACGTCCAGCTCGATCTGGTGGCGGCGCAGCAGTTCCTCGGTGCGGAAGCGGACGATCTCCGCCTCGCTCTTCTTGTTCGTCACCACGGGGATGCGCACGAAGTTGAAACGGCGCTTGAGGGCGGAGGACAGGTCGTTGACGCCCCGGTCACGGCTGTTGGCGGTGGCGATGACCGAGAAGCCGGGCTTGGCGAAGACGATGCTGTCGCTGTCGAGTTCGGGCACCGAGATGTACTTCTCGGAGAGGATCGAGATCAGCGCGTCCTGGACATCGCTGGTGGAGCGGGTGAGTTCCTCGAACCGGCCGATGGCCCCGGTCTCCATCGCCGTCATGATCGGGGAGGGGATCATCGACTCCCGCGACTGGCCCTTGGCGATGACCATGGACACGTTCCAGGAGTACTTGATGTGGTCCTCGGTGGTGCCGGCGGTGCCCTGGACGACGAGGGTGGAGTTGCGGCAGATCGCGGCCGACAGCAGTTCGGCCAGCCAGCTCTTGCCCGTGCCGGGGTCGCCGATGAGCAGCAGGCCGCGGTCGGAGGCGAGCGTGACGATGGAGCGCTCGACGAAACTGCGGTCGCCGAACCACTTCTGGGAGATCTCGCGGTCCAGGCCGTCGGAGCGCTCGGAGCCCAGGACGAACAGGCGGACCATCTTGGGCGACAGACGCCAGGAGAAGGGCTTGGGGCCGTCGTCGACGGACTCCAGCCAGTCGAGCTCCTCGGCGTACTTGGTCTCGGCGGGGGCACGCAGCAGATCGGACATGTGGAAGGGGCCTTTCGTGAGCTAGGCGAGGAACGTCTTGAGCTCGTGGACGAGCTTGCGGATGTGGCCGGAGAGCACGGGCGTGCCGAGCGTCTTGAAGCGCTCCCGGAACCAGGGGTTGACCTCCTGGCGGCCGGAGCTGGTGACCGAGCCGACCGGGATGAACTTCACCCCGGAGCGGTGGACGGCCTCGATGCCCTCGAACAGCGGCTGCGAGCGGTCGAATTCGTAGAAGTCCGAGATCCACACCATCACGGTGTTCCGCGGCTCGGTGATCTTCGGAAGGGCCTTGGCCATCGCGACGGGACCGTCGTTGCCACCCCCGAGGCGGGTGCGCAGCAGCACCTCGAAGGGGTCGCCCACCCAGGGGGTGAGGTCGAGGGCGCGGGTGTCGTACGCGATCAGGTGGACGTCCACCTTCGGCAGCCCCGCGAAGATCGAGGCCAGAATGGTGCAGTTGACCATCGAGTCGACCATCGAGCCCGACTGGTCCACCACGACGATCAGCCGTTGCGGCGTCGTCTTGCGGGCGGTGTGCCGGTAGTAGAGGCGGTCGACGTACAACCGCTCCTCCTCCGGGCTCCAGTTGGTGAGGTTCTTCCAGATGGTCCGGTCGAGGTCGAGGTTGCGGAACACCCGCTTGGGCGGGACGGAGCGGTCCACGGCCCCCACCGTGGTCTGCTCGACCTGGGTGCGCAGCACCTCCGCGACCTCGTCGACGAAGCGGCGGATCAGGGACTTGGCGTTGGCCAGGGCCAGGCCGGAGAGGTTGCTCTTGTCCCGCAGCAGTTGCTCGATGAGCGACATGCTCGGAGTGAGCTGAGCGGCGAGCTTGGGGTCGGCCAGCACCTCGCGCAGTTGCATCCGCTTGACGAGGTCGGCCTCGATCGCGCCGAGTTCCGGGCCGATCGCCGGGATCAGCCCGCCGGGACCGGGTGTCGCGACCCCCGTACCGGGGCCGGGGCCGGTGGCCGTGGCGCCCTGGCCCCCGGTGGGTCCCGTGGCCCTCGCGCCGCGGCCGCCGCGCAGCTCGCCGGGCCGGCAGCCGAGGGCCCGCTCCAGCCAGCCGGCGTCGGCCTGCCAGCGTGCCAGCTGCCCCGCGCTCACCGGACCGGAGCCGGTGGCGAAGACGTTGAGCAGCACCTTGGACACCAGCGCCGCGCGCCGTACCTCGGCGGCCCGGTCGCGCGCGTCGTCGTCGGTACCGGGATCCGGCGCGGGGTCGGGTGCCATCACTCCGTCGAACTCGGCGGCCAGTTCCGGGTGCCGCTGCACGACCGCGTCGACGGAGGTCTGCGGGTCGAGGAGCGCGGACGGCAGGCCGATGTCCTCGACGACGGCGAGGCTCGTCGATTCCAGCGCGGGCTGCTCCTCGTGGTCGAAGAGGCGGGCCAGGAGCCGCCAGTACAAAACCTGGCGGCGGCTTTCATTGGCGGTCGCGTCACGACCGTGCGCCGTGCCGGCCGTGGGGCCGGTGATCTGCTCGGTCATGTGCGCAGCAGCCTTCCGGCGCGTTCCCGCAGCACGGCCACGGCGTCGGTGGCGGCCTTCTCCGCCTTGGCACCGGCCTTGTCGGTCGTGCCTCCGGCCCACCCTCCGGCGTGAACGGCGACCGCCTTGTTCCGTACGGTCGTCTCCACGGCGAGGGGCTGGACACGGAACGTCCCGGCGTCCCAGCGGAGCAGTCCGATGCACGCGCCGGACGCGGCGACGGCCTCGGGGGTGAGGGGCCCGGCGACGGGAATGCGGTCGGTGTCGACGGCGAGAGACCGGCCCGCGACGGTGAACACCACCTTCTCGTCGTCCTTTTCGACGGCGTAGCCCTCCAGGAAGACGGGGACGGCGATGCGCGCCGGGTGGCGGTCCAGAGGTGCGGTCGCCGTGTCGGTGGCGGTCGGCAGGGAGACCCGGGCGGTGGTGAAGGCCCCGGCGGGCTCCCCCGGGTTCGCGTGCTCGTCGCTCCAGAGCAGGTCGCCCCCGGCGGTGACCGGCATGCCGGCGAGGTCCATCGAGCGGCCCTCGCCGGCAGCGGCGAGGAGCGACATGTGGGGGCGGAGCAGCTGCCAGATGCCGGCGCCGACGATCGTGTCGGGCTTGGGCACCGAGACGCCGGCTCGCACCAGGCGGGCCGCGCTGCCGTCCGCGGGCTCGAACACCGCGTGGACCTGCACCTGTGCGGCGGTGTCGTGTTCCTGGAGGTCGACGCCGAGGGGCAGGAGGCGGCCGGTGACCGTGCCGGCCGGCCGGGCGTCGGCGGCGCCGGGCAGCGTCAGCAGCATGGCGCGTGACCACAGGTCGGCCCAGCGGCGCAGCGGGAAGTGCTCCAGGGACGCACCCGGGCACGAGGCCGCCAGCTCGGCGGCGAAGCCGTCGAGCAGCGTCGCGAGCCGCCGCAGGGCCGGGTCCGGGAGCATCGCGGAGACGACGTGAGCCGATCCGGAGACCACGTCGTGGTCGAGGCCCCGCCAGCCGGAGCGCGCCAGGTCGCAGAGCCAGGAGCGGGCGGCGGCGCGCAGGTTCGCGGCCTGCTCCCCGCCGGTGGCCGCCGGGGCGGCGTACTCGTCGCGGGACCGCCCGGTCGCCTCCGCGACGCGGGCCGAAAGCGCGTCGTGGACGGAGCCGAGCAACGCGGTACGTGCCGCGGCCAGAGCGACGAAGTGGTCGTCGCCCGCGACTCCGCCCGCCGCCTTCTCGGCCGCCTCGGAGACCCTGGCGGACAGCGGCGTTCCCGCGACGGCGTGCGCGAGTTCCGTCAGGCCGGCGGCCTGGGCCGGCTGCGGACGGAGCAGCCCGGCGACCATGACCCGGTCGAAGGCGTCGACGGCCGCCAGGGCCTCGTCGAGCCCTTCGACGGATTCGAGGAGCAGGTCCGCGCGCATCACGCCACCGCCCGGGTCGGCGGGAACCACTGCATCTCGGGCAGCGGTGCGGTGGTGGGGGCGAGTTCCAGGTAGGCCAGGTGCCGCAGGAACCGGCTGAAGACGAGCGCGGCCGCCTGGGTGTCCCCCTGGGCCGGGTGTGCGGCGGTCATGGCGGCGGTGACGGTCTCCGTACTGGGCTCCCCCGTGGTCGTCTCGACCCGCAGATAGCGGGCGACGCGGGCGACGCCGTACTGCAGGACCGACTCGCTGATCAGCGCCCGGATGTGGTTGCAGAAGGAACCCCGCGCGCCGCCGCAGGGCCGGTTGTTGTTGGTGCTGCAGGCGAACGCGTAGCTGCCCGCCGTGACCGACGAGACGTACACCCGCTCGACATCCGAGCCGCTGGACACCACACCCTGCAATCGCCCGTCGGCCAGCTCGACGAACGGAACCTTGGCGAGCTTGCGCGGCCGTGCGGGTGCCGTCACCCGCGCCGTGCTCGACCTCTCCCGATCTGACAACGCCCATCTCCTGTGCACCATGGGGGAATCCACGCCGCACCGGCGGGACACGACTGAACATACGGGCGATCACTGACAACGGGCGTCGCGAAGCCGGGGCCCCACCGGATCGGACGGGGTGTCAGAGGGTGCGGGTAGCCTGCGGGGCAGTTGGCGGAAGACGACGGGCCCGATACGGATGAGGACGCGGCATGGCACCTGAGCGCATAGGCACGGTCTCCGAGACCCCGATCGCCCTGAAGGGGGGCGGAGAGGCGGTGCTCACCCTCGCGGACGTGGCTGTCGCCGCTTTGCACACGGATGACGACGACCCGAGGTACACGGTGCTGGTGGCGGTCGCCGGGAGAAATCTCCCCGTGGTCGCCCTGGTGCGCAACGCCCTGGGCGGCCGGGACCCCGGCAACACGAACGTCGCCGAAACGGCCCTGCGCAGGCTCGGGTTCACGGTCCTGGTCAAGCGCAGGTTCGACAACGCCACGGGGGAACCGGTGCGGCTCACGCGGGAGCAGATCGACGGTTCCTCGACCTGACCTGCCCGCCGAGGATGCGTCAGGTCCTTCGTGCGGCGGCCCCAACCGTCCGCGCGTGGCCGGAACAGCGACCCGCCCCCACCCCCATCACACGGTCTCCGTATGATCCCCACATCTGATCCACATGTGGAGCCACCCGGGGGACCCGTCATGACCTGGTCGATCACAGCCATGTGGCACGCGTGGACGGCACGCCGACAGGGCTGGGACCCGGAGATCGTACGCGCGCTGCGCCTGCCCGTCCCCTCCCCCGTACAGGACACCGCCCGCGCACTCGTCCACGCCGGTCGCTGGAACGACGCCCTCGACCACATACGGCAGTCCACCGGACACAACCGGCGCGACGCCCGCTGCATCGCCCGCGCCCTCCAGTACGGGTGGCGCCTCCCCCTCCCCCGCGCCGCCCGGCAGCCCCGCGGTCCCCGCCGCTGAGACAGGCGGCCTCACGCGGCCAGGTCGAACGGGGTGCCGAAGCGCGAGGGGTCGCGCCTGTGCTGCCGCCGTCACTTCTTGCGCTCCCCCCGGTCGGTCAAGCGCGGTCCCGCACTCGGCACGCCCTTCTTCGCGGCCATCGGCGGACTGATGCCGATCATGGCCTGGCCTGTCAGAAAGGCCTGCACACGGACGCGCTCCACAGCGACCTGACCATTCCACCGTTCGCGGTCGCGCTGCCCATCGGCTCGCTGTTCGCCTCGCGGGCGAGCGACCGGTTCGGACGGCGCACTCTCGCGGCGGAAGCCCTCTCCCGGACCGCCGGTCCGGGCATCCTCATCGCCACGGTCGCCGGCACGTGGCCCCTGGTGCTGTCGGCGGGGTTCCGCCATTTCACATAATGCAGGGTCCTACATCAAAACAGGTATCTTATTCAGGAATGGACACTGGCTATGGCCTGTTAGCATCCTCAAATACAGGATCCTTCAATAATGCCGGATCCGACATCACATCTCCCCGAAGGAAAGAATGATCATGGGTATGTCCGGACGTACGGCCCTCGTCACCGGCGCCACCGCAGGCATCGGGCGGGCAGTCGCTGTGCAGCTCGCACAGGAGGGCGCCGACGTCATCGTGCACGGCCGTGATGCCGAGCGCGGTGCGGCGGTGGTCGCGGAGATCGAGGCCGGCGGGGGCTCCGCGCGGTTCCTCCAGGCCGATCTCGGTAGCACCGAGGACGTGCTGCGTCTGGCCGAACAGGCCGGTGACGTGGATGTACTGGTGAACAACGCCGGCATCTACAAGTTCCAGTCGACCGCCGAGATGACCGCGGAGCTGTTCGACCTCCAGGTGAACCTGAACACCAAGGCGCCCTACCTGCTGGTACGGGCCCTGGTCCCGGGCATGGCCCAGCGGGGCTGGGGCTCGGTGGTGAACATCGGTACTGTCGCCGCCTCGGTGGCCACCAGCTATACCGGCATATATGCCGCGTCCAAGGCCGCGATCGAGCAGCTCACCCGCATCTGGGGGGCCGAGTACGCCACGCAGGGCGTGCGGATCAACACCGTCTCGCCCGGCCCGGTGCGCACGCCGGGCACGGATGCCGACCCGGCCACGTTGAAGGCGATCGCCGACGGCATGTCGGCCATGGGGCGTGTCGGTGAGCCCGAGGAGATCGCCGAGGCCGTCCTCTTCCTGGCTTCCGACCGCGCCAGCTACATCACCGGCGCCACCCTCGAGGTGACCGGCGGCCGGCCCGCCATCGGGCCCAAGGCCGCCTGAGCCCCGGCCCGGGGCGGGACGGATCGTCATCCCGCACCGCCCCGGGCCCCTCACCCAGCAGGATCTGCCGACTGAAGGTGATCACCGTGAGCAGTCACGCGGAGCGATTCAGCGGGCCGTACAGCACATCGCCGGGGGCTGGCCGCGTCGCATGCGGCCGGCCGGGCGAGCACTCCCCGGCACCCGCCGCGCAGCTCTTCACCCGTGACACCTGCGCGGTGCGCCGGGCGCGTCGATTCGTCGCTCACACCCTGGACGACTGGGGTGTTACCGAACGCACCGCTGACGTCGTCCTGTGCGCCGCGGAACTCGCCGCCAATGCCTGTGAGCACACACGGCCCGGACCCGGACAATTCCTGGTGCGGGTGCTGCTGTGCGAGGGCGCCGTCCGCGTGGAGGTGCACGACAGGGATCCGCGGCGGCCCGAACCGGGGAAGCCGGATGCCGGAACACCGTCCGGGCGCGGATTGATCATCGTCATGGACCTCGCCGACGGATACGGAGTCGACGACAAACCGGCAGGCGGCAAAGCTGTTTGGGCCCGCTTCGACATGACGGCCCGGCAGAACACCCAGCCCTCCCGCGCTACTCCGCGGCGTCGGCGGTGACTTCCGGGGCGAGGTCGGCGACACGGTCGAGGAGTGTGATCAGCTGGGCGTACTCCTCCCCGGACATCGCCTCCCGCAGTCCACGCTCCACGCTCGCGGCGAATCCGCTCGCGGCAGCTGCCCGCTCGACCCCGGCCGGGGTGAGGGAGACGAGCATGACGCGGCCGTGATCCGGTGAGGCGTGCCGCTCGACCAGCCCCTTCAGCTCCAGGTTCTTCACGATCCCGGTCATGGTCTGCGAGGTGACCAGTGCCTCGCGGGCGAGCTGGGTGCACGACTTCGCGGCACCGCCGGTCAGGTAGCCCAGCGCCGTGCACTGCGGGGAGGTCAGGTCCAGCTCTCGGATCCCGACGAACTTGCGTGCGCTCAGAGCCTGCTCGGCGCGCTTGAGGTGAAAACTCAGCATGTTCGCAGAATCGGCCGGGGCGTCGGACGCCGTACGCGCCTTCTTCTTCGATGCCATCGCTGACCGCCCTGCCTCTCCTGGAGTTTTCGCCAAGCATAACGCTGAGCCAGTGTAGGAACCTCAATGGGAACAGGTCCCACAACTGCCTGCGGACCGGCCCCGGCCGCATTCCGAGGCCGCGTGGCACCCTGCGCCGGTCTCACAGGCCGGCGTGTGCGCGGTCGGGCCGCGCACACGCCGACGCGTCACCGCCTCGCCGCCTCCCCTTCGGCGCGCCCCGGGACCTGGGGGGCGAGTTCCGCGACGCGGCCGAGGAGCCTGACCAACTGGGCGTAGTCCTCCTCGGGCAGCGCCTCGCGCAGCCCGTGCTCGACGCGCTCGGCGAACCCGCCGACGGCTGCAGCCCGTTCCCTCCCCGCCGGAGAGAGCGTGACGAGCACGACCCTGCCGTGGTCGGGCGAAGGATTCCGCTCGACCAGGCCCTTCAGCTCCAGGTTCCGCACGATCCCGGTCATGGCCTGCGGAGTGACCAAGGCCTCGCGGGCGAGTTGTGTGCACGATTTCGCGGCCCCGCAGTTCAGGGAACCCAAGACTTTGCACTGTGGGCCGGTGAGGTCCAGTTCCCGCACGCCGCGGGCTTTGCGTGCCACGATCGCCTGCTCGGCGCGCTTCAGGTGGACGCTGAGTGCACCCCCGGTCGCCGCCGGTCCGGCCTGGTCTCCCGGCCTCTCACGTGGCTTTTTCTTCGGTGCCATGGCCGATCGGACCGCCTCTCTCATCTCCGCGCCCACTCGGCACACTTCGTCGTCCCGGGACGGGTGGCCCATGCCCTGCCGCTCGCGGGCACCACTCGTCGCAGGATCCTCATCTGTTGTAGAGTCCTGTGATTATGAAATACACGACTCGACACAAGCGTACTCATACCAAGCAGCGCCCTGCATGGCTCACGCTGCTGATCGTCTCCCTGGCCGTCTTCAACGTCCCCGAGGCGCTGACCGGCGCGGGTGTCGCCCTCCCGGGCGTGGCCGCGCAGATGCACTCCAGCGCGCAGGCACTGCAATGGGTGGTGGTCGGCTTCAACGTGACCTTCGCGTCGCTGATGCTGGCCTTCGGCACCCTCGCGGACCGCGTCGGGCGCCGCCGCATCTTCCTCATAGGCATCACCGTGTTCGGTGTCGCCGCCGCGGTGTGCACCTTCGCCGGGTCGATCCTGGTCCTGGACATCGCACGGGCCGTCGGCGGGATCGGGGCGAGCGCCACACTCACGGCCGGGTCCGCCCTCATCGCCTCCCGTTTCCACGGGGCCGCGCGGGTCCGCGCCTTCGGGATCTTCGGCACCGCCATCGGGGCGGGACTGGCCTTCGGCCCGCTCATCTCCGGCGCGGTGGACTCCGCGACGGGCTGGCGCGGTGTGTTCGCGATCCCCGCGGCCCTGGGACTGCTCGTCGCGCTCGTGGCCCGCCCCATGCTCGACGAGTCCCGCAACGCCGCGGCCCACCGGCTGGACTGGCCCGGCACCATCACCTTCACCGCCGGCCTGTTCCTCTTCATCTTCGCCCTGGTGGAGGCTCCCGCCTTCGGCTGGATCTCCCCCGTCGTCCTGGGCTCGCTGGCCGCGTTCGTCGCGCTGATGCTGGTCTTCCACGCCGTGGAGAAGCGGCACCCCACCCCCATGTTCGACCTGTCCCTGCTCCGCCACGCCCGCTTCATGGGCGTCAGCCTCGCCGCGATGGCCCTCGCCTTCAGCCTGCTGCCGCTCCTGGTGCTGCTGCCCACGTACTTCAGTGCCGTCGAGGGCTACAGCGCGCTGCACGCCGGAGGAGTCCTGCTGCTGTTCACCGCGCCCATGGTGCTCATGCCGATGTTCGCCGGCCTCGTCAACCGCGTGCTGTCGATGCGGGCCCAGCTGACCGTCGCCATGGTGCTCGTGGCTGGCGGCATGACGTGGCTGACCGTGATCGGCCCCGGGGTCGGCATCGGCACGCTGGCGGGCCCCCTCCTGGTGACGGGCATCGGCTACGGCGGCACCTTGGCGGTGCTGGACGGCGCGGCCATCTCCAGCGTGGACCTGCCCAAGGCCGGCATGGCGACAGGGATGTTCAACGCCTTCCGCCTGACCGGGGACACCGCCGCGGCGGCCGTGGGCGGATCCCTGCTCGTGAGCGTCACGGCGGCCCGGCTCACGGGCAAGGTGCCCGATCCCGACGCCGTCACCGAGCAGCTCAACGGCGGCATTCACACCACACTGCCGGCGGCGACCGGCGCCTTCACCAGCGCGCTGCACGTCGTGCTCTGGCTCGGCGCCGCCCTCGCCCTGATCACCGTCCCCGTCCTGCTGCGCACCATGCGCCCGCAGTCGTCGCCCTCGCTCGTGGTGGCCCGCTCCGAAGGCGTCGTCGCCGAGGAGCCCGCGGCTGAGCAGGTGCACTGACACTCACGGAGGAACCGTGCGCACCGTCGCACCAGAACTCTCGGGCGGCGTGCTGGACGTCCGGCCGCCACATCCCGTCCGCGCCGCAACGCCGCGGCCCGGCCTGCACCGGCTCGCCACTCCCACGCGGCCCGCGCTGCTGTACGTACCGGACCGGCTCCCGCTCCAGCCACGACCCCTGCTGGTCGCCTTCCACCAAGCCGGCGGCGCCCCCCGGGACATGCTCGCCCTGCTGCGCACCGAGGCCGAGCGGCGCGGGGTCCTACTCCTGGCCCCCGGCGCCGCCCGGCTGACCTGGGACGCCGTCAGGGACGACGCCTACGGTGCCGACGCCGCAGCACTGCGCCGCACCCTGACCGCTGTTCTGGGCCGTCTCCCCGTCGACCCCGACCGCATCGCCGTCGCCGGTTCCGCGGAAGGCGCCTCGTACGCGCTCGGTCTCGGCCTTGCCAACGGCGATCTGTTCACCCGCGTCCTGGCCTACTCCCCCGGCCGCATCCCTGCGGGCCGCAGAACCGGCCGGCCCACCGTGTTCATCTCCCACGGAATCCGCGACACCGTTCCGCCCGCGGCCCTCACCGGTCGTCGCGTGGCGGCCGAACTCGAGGAGGACGGCTACCACGTCGACTACGCCGAACATCCTCACGGCCACGGCACCCCCGCAAATGTCGTGAGAATGTCGGCCGAACTCCTCGACTGATCCGCCGGCGCGGGCCCGGAGGCGCCGCATCCAGGTGCCTCCGGGCCCGTACCGACGCCACCGGGGTTGAACCCCGGTGCGCCGGGTAGCGCAGGCGTATGCGGCTGTGGGGGCAGGACCTGTGGACGAGCCGGTATGTGGACGCTCTGCTGCCGGGCGTGGTGCGGCGCGTACTTGACGGGGCTGAGCCGCAGCCGCGCTACCTGTGGCGCCGGGTGCTCACGGTGGTATCGGTCGATGTGGACACGGCCGCCGGCGTCGGGGCGGTCTGGATCGTGTGGCGGCCGAAGTCTCGTCGGGCACGTCAGCACACCGCACTCCTGGAGTGGTACGACGAGCGGTGGCGGTGCCCGGGCGCAGCTATCGGTCCGGCGGACGATCCCACCAGCGTCGACGTGATCGAGGTCCGGGGCGGCGCCGGCACACTCAGCCTCACCCGTCGCCTGGACGTGTGTTCCGTCTCCCCGGGGACATGGATCAGCTGCGCCGAGATCCACGTCGGACCGGGCGTCGGCCACATCCTGATCGGCGACCGCCGGATCGATGCGCCCCAGCAGGGACGGCTGATCGCGGCGTGGAAGTGCCCCTACACCGAACGGAGAAAGCGTCCCCTCATCGTCGCTGCCGGGCACGACGGCACCGAACTCTCCCGTATGGGACCGCTCGACGGCCTGGACAGCAACACCTGGGCACGGGTGAGAAGGTACCTGTAGGCCGGCGGCCTCGACGGCGGCAGTGTTCATCGCGTCTTTGGGAGCGTGATCTCGCCGGCTCCCTTGCCACTAGCATCCGCCTTCATGGACGCGAACGACCTCGAACGGCGCCATCGCACGTACGACGGCTGGATTCCGCCCACCGTCGCCGCCCTTCTCCACGAGTACGGCCATCACGACATCCTCCGTGACGCCGCCGACCGCGGCGACTGGTTCTGCGCCCGCCAACTCGCCGCCACCGCCGAACAGGGCCCCGTCGGGCGGGCGGTCGCGCGGGCACTTCTGGAACCGTTCGCCGCCACCGGATGGTGGCCGGCTGTCAGTGCCGTCGTCGCCCTGCTCGCCGACGGGGAACGGTCCGACGAAGCCTTGTCGCTCCTGCGAGCGAAAGTCGACTCGGGCCACCGGGAGGCCGTCCGCGTGCTGGCACGTCTGCTCGCCGGGCTGGGCCGCATCGACGAGTTGGTCGCCCTGCTCGGCCCGCGCAGTGCGGACCAGGGTCTCGCGGGGGACCTGGTGGAACTCACCGCGGGCCACGGCCGCGACGCCGAGATCGCCGCGTTGCTCCCCCCTGTCCGTACCGGCTCCGCGGCACCGTTCGAGGACTGGAACTCCGACACCTGGGACACCGTGCCGTTGCACGCCGTGCTCCTCGAACGCCAGGGGCAGATCGACAAGGCGGCAGCCCTCCTGGACTCGGCAGGCCATGCTCGTCACCTCGTCCACCTCTTCGCGCGCCACAACCGTGAAGCCGAACTGCGGGCGCTCACAGCCGGAGCGGACAAGGAGTACGCAATGGACGCCCTGGCGGGCCTCCTTGAGGAACGAGACCGCGTACCGGAGGCGGTCGCCCTGCTCAAGGAACCCGCTCAAGCCGGAGACCCTCACGCGGCATTCGCCCTTGCCGATCTCCTGGCCCGGCAAGGCCGTCATGATGAGGCGGTCGAGGTGCTGCGGCCGGTCGTGGAGGCGAGCAGCGCCGATTCCGAATGGATCGTCCGGCTTCTCTGCCGCAGCCTTGTGGACGCCGGCAGGGCCGACGAGGCGCTCGCTTGCATTGATGACCACTTCGCCCGCCACAGCGGCCCCCGCCTCGACCACGCTCTGGCGCGGTCGTACGTCCTGGAGCTGTGCGGCCGCGCAGCGGATGCCGAGGCCGAACGCGCGCCGTTCGCGCCAACGGACGAGGAACTGCTCCAGGACGGAACGGTGAGCGGCGCCATCACCCTCGCGGAACGCCTCGTCCGGCGCAGTGAGCCCCGGAAGGCGATCGCCCATCTCCGTGACCGGCTCGACCAGCCACGGGCCCTGCAAAGGGAACACCTGCGACAACCGGCGTCGTATGGTTGAAGCGCGCCGAAATGGGCCAACTCGCGTGGACCTGCACTTCGGCCGGGCTCGGAGCCCCGACACACTTTGATGGCCAGTGTGCTCCAAGTAGCCCTGCCGCAGGGGCAGTAGGGTCGCAGGTACGGGAGGCGGTGACGGGCCGGCCGGGGAGATCTGGTAGATCTACCGCGGGCTTTGTCGGTCCTGCGCGAAGGGTTCAGTGTGGACGTTGTCATCGATGCGGCGGAGTCGCATGCCTGCTCGGCCTGGGTGGTCATCGACTGGTTCTCGGATGCCCTCGACAAGACGCACTTCCAGGACGTGTTCGTCGGGAACCTGTCCGCTCTGGCCCTGGACCCCGATGGCCGCATCGCCGCGCTCTCCGACCGTTCGACGCTCTTCACCCTGGACGCGGAGACCCATGCGCCCGTGCGTGTCACGAGGCTGCTGGACGAGAACGGCAAGGAGGCCGACTTCGAGGCGCTGGTCTTCGACCACGACGGCTCGCTGCTCGTTGCCTCCGAGAGCTCCGACGTCCGGCGCTACACGCGGGACGGCACGTTCGTCCGCATGCTCCCGGCCAACGACAGCCTCCGGGTCGCCCCGGCGGGGCGGGCCAGAGTCAACGAGACGTTCGAGGGACTCGCGCTGCAGCCCGGTGGTCTCACGCTCGTGGCCTCCATGGAGGGCTCACTGCGGGGGGACGATCCCCGGCTCCTGCGCTTCCAGACCTGGGAACGCGACCGACTCGACGCCGAGTTCCGCATCGCGGGGCAGTACGGCTACGCACGTGACACGGGTCTGGCGATATCGGACATCAACGCGACCGGCGACGGCAGGCTGCTGGTCGTGGAACGCGGATTCGACCGGAGCGTCGGCAACATCATCCGCCTCTATCTCGCCGACCCGCGCGGCGTGAGCGACGTGGCCGGTGTCGAGAAGCTGACCCGCCAGGACGACGTACGGCTCATGGGGAAGACCCTTCTGGTCGACATGGCCGACTGTCCGCCGCTCGGTGCGACGAATCCGCAGCCGCAGGCCAACCCGCTGCTGGGCAACATCGAGGGTATGACCGTCACAGGGCACGCCCCGGACGGCCGCCTCAGGCTGCTCATGGTGACGGACGACAATCAGAGTGCCGGCCAGACCACCCGGCTGTACGGGCTGACCGTCCGCCTGCCCAGCCTCTAGAGACGCACTGCCCCGCCCCACCCCGACCGGAGGTCCTCCGCATGTCCCCCGCACGATTACTCAGCGCTGCTCCGTTGGCCCTGGCAATCCTCGCCCTGTCCGGCTGCTCCTCCCTCCTGGGCTGCTCCGACACGACGACGGAGCGCGGGGAGGCCGGTGTCAAGGTGCAGGTCGTGGACGTCTACGGGCAGTCCCGGCACATCACGGCCGAGGTCGTGGACTGGCGCCTCGAGCCCCATCCGCAGGAGCCCTCCAAAGGTGATCAGGTCCACTTCCACTTCCGCTTCGACGGCGCCGACGACGCTACCGACCCTGTGGTGGACGCCTGCGCGGTCGACAAGAAGCGCGTGGTTCTGGGGTGTCGGACGGTCTCGTCGTCCGAGGCGTTCGGGCCCGGCGGTGTCCCCACGGGCGACGCCTGGATCACCGTCGGGCACCCCGAGCAGGTTGCCCAAGTGCTGGTGATCCCCAACGACCAGTCCTACGACAGACCAACCTGTGACCAGGACGTCAAGGACGGTGGCGGTCCGCACCCTCCGAAGCCGCCCGGTGCGGGCGACCGGCTGTAGTCCGTCAGCCAGGGCGGGGCGCGCTCGCCGCGCGTCAAACGCCGTCGTGGGTACGGGTGATGGCCAGCAGCGCCATGTCGTCGGCCCTCCGGCCACCGGTGTGCCGGTGGCAGTCGGCGAGCAGGGCGTCGAGGAGGGCGTCCGGGCCGGCGGACAAGTGTCTCGCGCACCCGTCGGCCGGGTCGTAGAAGGCGCCCTCCTCGTCGCGGGCTTCGCTCAGTCCGTCGGTGTAGAGCAGCAGGGTGGCCCCATCGGGGAGAGCCACCGTGTCCACGCATTCCGGTTCGTCCCGCAGGGCCGCCATGCCGAGTGGCACCATGGGCCGGCTGGGTTCGAGGTAGCTGACCGTGTCTCCCGACATCAGAAGAGGTGCCGGGTGTCCGCGGTTGACGATGCGCATTTCATTTCCCGGCCCGGGGAATTCCACCAGGACGCCGGTGACGAACCCTTCCAGCTCGATGAGGCTGCCCGACTGCCGGGCCTCGTGGACAAGGGCCCGCTCCAGGCGTTCCACCAGGGCGGTCAGACTGGGCTCCTGCAATGCCGCTTCGCGGAACGTGCCGACGCCGACCGCGACCGCCCTGACCGCTCCCGTCCCCTTGCCGCGTACATCGCCGATGACACAGCGCACGCCGAACGGTGTGTCGACCACGGAGTAGAGGTCCCCACCGATCTGTGCGTCCGTCTCGGCCGCCTCGTAGCGTCCCGCGAAGCGCAGCGGCCCGATCCGCTCCGGCGGCGACGGCATGACCGCGCGCTGAACGGCGGTGGCGATGTCCCGCACGGACTGCAGTTGTGTCTTTCGGTGCTGCAGCAGCCGGTTGAGGAAGATCCCGACACCGGTCACCGTGGCGACCATGACCAGTTCGCTGAACGCGATCGCACTGCGGCGGTAGCCGAAGTACCTGAACATGAACCAGTCGACCAGGAGGGCGATCACCCCGGTGAGGATCGTGCCGCGCAGGGACAGCAAGGCCGCGGCACTCAGGACCGCGGCCGCGTAGAGGGCGGCGGCGCTGACGGTGCGCGGCGTACTGAAGTCGATCACCCCGGCGAGGAGAATCAGCGTGGCCGGCAGCAGACGGCTCCGCTTCGCCACCCACTCCCATGCACCCGGCCTCGTCACGCGTACCTCACCGGCTGCTTTCCGCCTTCCTCTCCGCACTTCCACGAACGGGCGGTCTCCACCGGATGACCAGGTGTCCGGGCCCGCCGGGCCGGCTGCCGGGGCCGCCCGTGGTCCCGCCGTCGCCCGGTACGGCCGGTCCGGCAGGCTGCGCGCCCTCCGTCACGGCGGCGGACGTCAGGGCGACGCTCGCGGCCGTGGACCGGACCGCTCGGCCGGCTCGGGGCATCACAGCGTCACCTCCTGGACGGGCCCGCGGCAGCGGACGGCCGCGAACCCAAGAATCACCCGGGGTGACACCTGACGCACCCTCGGCGGCCGACCGGGTGAGGTCGGGGAACCCCCGGGGGGCGTGGCACGGCATGTAGCCTGAGGCGACCTGGCCCTGCTGAAGGAACGGGACTGACGCCGTGGACCTCGTTTTCGCCGGCCGTGTCATCGAGTGGCGCGGGCCGGCACCGTACTACTTCGCCGTCGTGCCGGACGACGAGTGCGGGCAGATCCGTGAGGTGGCCGCGATGGCCACCTACGGCTGGGGCGTGATCCCGGTCGAGGCGCGCATCGGCGAGGTCACCTTCACGACATCGCTCTTCCCCAGGGACGGCGGCTACCTGCTGCCCCTCAAGGTCGCCGTGCGCAAGCCCGAGGGCATTGCGGCCGGGGACGACGTGGCCGTGAGGATGACCGTCCGACTCTAGCCCTGGCGGGTCCGGGCACAGGGGAGGTGCGTGACGTATGCGACGGTCGTTCGGCCGCGGCGCGGTCCGGCGCCGGATCGCCGTGGTGGCCGCGGTGGCGGTGGTGGCCGTGGCCGGTGGGTTCGCGGTCCACGAGACACGCAGGCACCGCGAGTCCGCCGCCGTCGACGCGCGGCTCACCCAGTTGCAGGCGGACCGGATCACCTCCGCGCTGGACGCGGCGGTGGGCCGGCACACGTCGCTCCACCGCTACCGCACCTGTACGGACGAGGAAACGCCCTCCGTGGAGCTGCATTACAAGGTGCCCGCCACCGCTTCCGTCCGCACCGAGGTGGCGCGGGCCGCACGGCTCGCGGGGTGGAATGCCGCATCGTGGGACGGTCTGGGCTCCGGCTACTTCGCCCTGAACATCGACAAGCGGTTCAAGGGCTGGCACAGCACCCGGTCGTTCATGAATCTCCACAGCGGCGACCTCATGGTGAGCCTGGAGACCGCCGACCACGACGGGTGCCTGTAGCCGCGCCGTATCCCCGTCACCAGGGGCCGTGCTGGAGCAGGCCGAGGATCAGGGCGGCCGCGGCGGTGGCGAGGAACACGATGCCGCCCACGATGTTGCGGGAGCCCACCCGCAGGTGGGCGATGATCGCGCCGACGAAGTAGAGCACGAGGCCCGAGGCGGCCAGGGTTCCCAGGAGAGGCACGGCGAGCCCGGCGAGCAGCCCGACGGTGCCGGCCGCCAGCAGCATGCCCAGTACCGGGACCCACTTGCGGTCCAGGCCCTTCATGTCCGCCTGTGTTTTGGGGTATTCATGGCCGATCAGGTAGGTGACGGCGGCGGCGCCGTTGAAGACCGCGCCGAGGACGGTGACCGTGACGTAGGCGGCGAGCACGATTCTCCGCTTCTGTGGGGGCACGGCCGCCGCGCGCCTCTCCTCAAGGGTGTCTGGCACGACAACGCAGCGGCGGTCGATGCCCGGCATCGATGGCCCACCGAGTGTGCCACTGATCGCCAACGCCCGGTAGGCACCGCGGAACACCGCGCGACAGCGCCCGCCGGGCCGGGGCCCGGCGGGCGCGCGGCCCGGCGTCAGGGCTGGAGCCACCAGGGGCTCGAGTAGGCGACGCCCAGGTCGTTGCAGGCGTGGCCGGACGGGCCGGGCTGGGCGTTGGGCTGGGAGGGGTCGGAGATGCGCAGCACGACCCAGTTGCCGTCCGCGGCGTTGAGCGGGACGGTGAACTCGGCCAGGCTGCCGGAGGTGGTCGGGACGACGTCCACCACGGTCGGCGCGTTGGAACCGGGCCGCAGGACCTGGACGTTGAGGGGCTTGCCGGCCCAGTCGGGACCGCGGTCGAGGTCGACGGCGAAGCGGACGTCGCCGGAGGCGAGGGACAGGACGCCGCCCATCTGGACGCCGTTCGCGGTCGCGTCGAGGCGCAGTCCGGAGTAGCGGGTGGCGAAGAAGCGGCGGGCGCGCATGGCTTCGAGCACACCGGCGCGGGTGTTCTCGGTGACCCAGAGGCCGGCGCGGCCGACGCCCTCGACCTTGCCCCACTCGGTGCCGTGGTGGTCGCTGACGCCGGTGATGCCGGTGCGCCAGCCCGCGTTGAGAACGGCGTTGAGGTGGGAGGACTTGCGGTCGGACCAGCCGTCGAAGAGGTAGTCGTCGCCGCGGTTGAACATCTCGACGCTGACCAGCTTGTCGCGGACGGCGGCGGAGTAGGAGAAGTCGTTGAAGCGGCCGATCTCGCGGCCCGGGTGGTTGAAGCCCGCGACGGCGTCGCGGCCGCCGATCCAGTTGTAGAGGGAGCCCATGGAACTGGCCCCGCCGAGGTCGACGAACTGGTCGGTGAACCAGACGTTGGCGTGGCCCAGCAGCGGGTGCGACCACTCGAAGCCGCGGATCGCGGTGTAGTTGCCGGGGTCGTTGGCCGCGTCGGCGAGCTGCCGGGTGCGGTCCCACTCGCCCTTGGACAGGCCGTTGATCGCGAGGAGGGTGGTGTGGTCGGTGAGGGCGGCCACGTCGAGGCCCGCGTCGCGCATGGAGGCGAAGGCGAGGGCGGGGTCTCCGTCGCCGTCCGACATAAGCGTGTGGTTGTGCAGGTCGGCGTGGACGAGTCTGGTCCCCTGGGTGACCAGTGAGGCGCGGGAGGCCCCGGCCCGGTTCGTGGCGGGGGTGTCCGCGGCGGTCCGGGTGCCCGCCGCCTGGGCCGTGCCGGGCAGGGAGGCGGCGATCAGCAGGCCGCCCGCACCGGCGAGAAGGGAGCGTCGGCTGGGTCCGTGAGAGTGCGTGTGCGCCGTGTCGGCGTGGGGTTCACTCATGGCGGCCATGACAACACCTTGGCAGGAGCATGGCGAAAATTTGGCGTTCCCGAGGGGTGAACGCCACCCGCCCGCCCGATGTTCGCCTCAGGTGCTCCTACCGATGGCGTCCTGGCGGGCGACGAACCGGGCCCGGCCGCCCTCGACGTGGTAGAGGAACCAGCCGCCGTCCGGCGTGGTCTCCAGGTACTGCGACTGGCTCTCGTAGCTGAAACGGCGGGTGATGCCCTGCCAGGGGGCCCGCAGGAGTTCCGCGCGCAACGACTCGCGCCGCCCGTCGCCGCCCGGCGCGGCCAGGCCGTGCGCGGCGAAGCGGACGGCGTCGTACGCCTCCGCCGCCCAGGGACCCGGCACACCGCCGTGCCGGGCGCGGTACGCGGCGGTGAACGCCCGCAGCCGGGGGTCGGCCGCGTCGGCGTACCCCGTACTGATCCACCAGCCCTCGCCCGCGCGCAGGAAGGCCGCCGACAGCACGTGCTCGTCGGCGACGCGCACCCCCCGGTGGCCCGCCGCCTTGAGCGCCGCGGCGCAGGCCGCGGCGCGGGACGGGGTGGCGCCCGCGAAGAGGACCACGTCGTCGGGGTGGGCCGCGATGTCGCGGGCGGCGGCACCGAATCCGTCCCCGGCGGCGACCTCCAGCACATCGACGCGGCCGTCCAGGTGGCCGTGGACGGTGACGATCTGGACGGTGGGCAGGCTCTCCTCCTCGTCGGCGAGGTCGTAGACCACTGCTGTCCGCTGCGGGTGGACCACGCGGTTGAGGTAGCGCAGCACGGCACCGGGTCCGGCGGTGCGGGTGGCGCGCAGCACCAGCGTGCTGGTCGTGTGGACGACGTTGAGCCGCGTGCTGTCGGCGCGGGTCACCAGCAGGCAGAGGCCCGCCTTGGTGCACACCGGTACGGCGGCGGGCACGGCCTCGTTGGAGCCCGCGCCGATCACGGCGTGCACGTCGGGGTCGGCGGCGAGCCCGGCGGCGCCCGCGGCGGAGCCGGCGGCGGTGCCCCGGTCGTCGACGGCGCGCAGGGCCAGGTCGAACGGCCGGTCCGCGCGGCCGTTGTGCTCGGCGACCGCGATTCCCGCTCCTCGTTCCTGGGAGCGGACGGCCTCGTTGGAGCGGTCGCCCAGGAGTCCGATGACGCGCGTGGGCAGCGTGCGCTTCCCGGCCCCGCTCCCCGTGCGCGGGCGTCCCCACTGCCACCAGGCGGTGCCGCCGCCGAGCGCGCCGACACCGAGCGCGGCCGACGCGGCGATCAGGCGCCGGCGGGACGTCGCGGGCGGGGGATCGGCGACCGCGGCGGACAGCTCGGTCGGTTCCGGCACCGGCAGGTCCAGGACGCGCCCGGCACGCTCGGCGACCACGGCCGGCAGTCCCCCGGGCAGCCACGAACGGGAGTCGAACGAGCCGAAGAGGTCGCGCAGCCGGGCCACGGTGGGGCGCTCGTCCGCGCTCTTGGCGAGGCAGGCCCGCAAGGCGGCGTCGAGTTCGCGGGGCAGCCCGGCGAGGTCCGGTTCCTCGTGCACGGTCCGGTAGAGCACGGCGGCAGCGCCGCCGGCACCGAACGGCGGCCGCCCGGTGAGGGAGTGGACCAGCACACAGCCCAGGGAGAAGACGTCGCCGGCCGGTCCCACCGTCGTGCCCCTGGCCTGCTCCGGGGAGAGATAACCGGGAGAGCCGATGACGGAGCCGTCCGCCGTGAGCGCCGTCGCACCCACGGCCAGCGCGATGCCGAAGTCGATGAGGCGCGGCCCGTCGGCGGCGAGCAGCACGTTGGCGGGTTTCACGTCCCGGTGGACCAGGCCGGCGCGGTGGACGTCGTCCAGGGCCGCGGCCAGCGCGGCCGCCAGTGTGCGGACCTGGGGCACCGGCCAGGGACCGTGCAGGGCGAGGGCCTCGGACAGCGGGAGGCCGGGGACGTAGGCGGTCGCGAGCCACGGGGAGCGGGCGTCGGCGTCGGCCGTGAGGACCGGGACCGTCCACCGGCTCGACAGCCGCGTCGCCAGTTCCGTCTCGCGGCGGAACCGCGCAAGGAAGTCCGGGTCCTCCGCGTACTCGGAGCGGATCACCTTCAGCGCCACCCAGGCGCCGTGCGGCGACCGCGCGAGGTAGACGACGCCCATGCCGCCGGCCCCGAGCCGGGCCACGAGGCGGTGCCCGCCGACCCACGACGGGTCGGTGGCCAGCAGCTGGTCCATGGCCCCTACTGGTTCCCGGTGTCGGGCAGGATCGTCCCCACCTGGCGGAAGCGTCCGCCGCGTACCTGGTGGACGTACGTCTCGGTGCCCATGTTCTGCGTCGTGACCGCGTACTGGTGGTAGTCGCTGAAGGCGTAGGTCCGCGCGACGCCGTGGTAGGTCGCCTTCTGGAGCCGTGCGGCGAGCGCGGGCCGGGCCGGACGCCCGCCCCCGGCCGGCACGGTGCGGGCGAACTCCTGCAGCAGCATGCGGACGCTGTCGTAGGCCTCGGTGGCGTACGGCTCCGGGGTGGCGCCGTAGCGCGCCTTCCAGGCGGCGGTGAAGCGCACGGCCTCCTTCGTCTTGAGGACGGCCGGGTCGACGGCCGACGTGACGACGTACCAGCCCTCGCCCGCGGCGCCCGCCAGGCGCGGGAAGTCCGATCCGTAGAGCAGGTGGGACATCCACCGGGGGCCGGTGAAGCCCGCCCGGGCCAGTTGCCCGGCGGCGCGGACGGTCGCGTCCAGGGGCGCCAGGTAGACGAAGTCCTGGACGCCGCGGGACAGCAGTTGACGCACGGCCGCGGGGCCGTCATCGGTGTCCTCGGCGACGACCCGCGGCAGGACCTCGGCCCCGAGGGTCTGGCGCCACGAGGTCACCACGACGTTGCCCTGGTCGTGCATGACGGACCCGCCGGCCCGGTCGATGACGACCCCGGCCCGGCCCACCTGGCCGGAGGCCAGCGCGCTCAGCGCGATCGCCGTTCCCCCGGCCTGGTGGGGCATACCGGTCTGGAAGCTGACCGCCGGGGACGACACGAAGAAGTCGCTCTGCCCGGTGGTGCTGGAGACATGGGTCAGGTTGGCGGCCCCGTACACGCGTGAGGCGGCCCGCATCGCGATCTCGCCGGTCGGCCCGAACACGGCGAACACGTCGCGGTCGGCGGCCAGTTCGTGGGCGACCGAGGTGGCACGGTCGACGGTCCCGTCGTCGTCCAGGACCTTCGTCCGCACGGTGAAGGCGCTGCCCGCGGCGGCGTTGTGCTCGGCGACGGCCAGTTGCGCGGCCCGCTCGCTGGTGCGGCCCAGGCCGGCGTCGGGCCCGGTGCGGGTGACCTGGACACCGAGCACGTACGTGGGCTTGCCGGCCGCCTTCGCCTCCGCGCCGGTCCCGTCGCGTCCCGCCGCCCACAGCGCCGCCCCCGAGCCGCCGCCCGCCAGCAGCAGCGCCCCTCCGGCGACCAGCAGCCGGCGGCGGGAGGTGAGCCGCTTGCTCCGGGTGCGCGAGGCGTCGTCGGGTCCGTCCAGCACCGTGGGTTCGATGTCCGGCAGCGCGAGGCTCTCGGCGGACCGTTCCGCGACCGTGCGGGCGACCGGGTCCGGCAGCCACGCCGAGGGGGACGCGGGGGCGTCCTCGGCGAGCCGTGCCCGCAGTTCCGCGGGCGTGGGGCGGGTCTGGGGGTCCTTGGCGAGGCAGGCGTCGAGCACCTCGCGCAGTTCGCCTGTGACACCTTGCAGGTCGGGCTCGTCGTGGACGGTGCGGTACAGCAGGGCATCGGGGGTGCCGACACCGAACGGCGGCCGGCCGGTCGCGGCGTACGCGAGGACGCAGCCCAGCGCGAAGACGTCGCCCGCGGGGCCGCTCCCCTCGCCCCGGGCCTGCTCGGGGGCGAGGAAGCCCGCGGTGCCGATCACCAGGCCCGAGGCGGTGAGCGCCGTGTCGTCGGTGGCCCGGGCGATGCCGAAGTCGATCAGGCGGGGGCCGTTGACGGCCAGCAGGACATTGCCCGGCTTCACGTCGCGGTGCACCAGTCCGGCCCCGTGCACGGCGCCCAGCGCCTCGGCCAGCCGCGCCCCCAGGACCCGCACGGCGGACGGCGGCAGCGGGCCGTGCTCCCCCACCGCCTCGCCGAGCGAAGGGCCGGGCACGAAGGCGGTCGCCAGCCACGGCTCGGGCGCCGTGGCGTCCGAGCCGAGGACCGGGACCACCCAAGGGCTCTCGACGCGCCGCGCGAGCTCCGCCTCGCGGGCGAACCGGACGCGGAACTCCTCGTCTGCCGCGCTCTCCGCCCGGATGACCTTCACGGCGGCCAGCGCACCGGCCTCGGACCGCCCCAGGTAGACCACGCCCATACCGCCGGCCCCGAGCCGCCGCAGCAGCCGGAAGCCCCCGACGGCCAGGGGGTCGGAGGGACGCATCGCCTCACTCATCGCCCGCGCCTTCCGCCTCGTCGCCGGACACCGGCGCGTCCTTCCCCTCGGCACTGGGCGTCTGTGCCGCCTGCGCGTTCCTGCCCAGGCGGTCGATGTCGGCGGTGACGTATCCGACGCCCGCGAGGGCCTGCTCGGTGACCGCCGTCGTCTCCGCCTCGCTGCCGCCGGGGGCGTGCCGTACGGTCGCGGCCACCGTCACCGGGCCGAGCCGGTGCTTGAACCAGTCGAAGCGGCGGGGCTTGCTGTCACCGTCGGCGACGTACTCGCCGAACTCGGTGAGGTTGTCGTCGGACGTGGCCGTCCGCTGCTCGGTGAACGGGTCGCCCTGCGACGCCATGCCCTGCACCCGCTCCGTGGCGGTGAGTTGCTGCGTGGGGCAGCGCAGGGGCTCCTCGAGCGAGACCGCCATGTCCCTGCGGGCCCCGACCACCGAGGCGTGCACGGTGACCGTCAGGGACACGAAGACGGGGCCCTTCCCGCCGGCCGCGGGCCGGACGAAGGAGCGCGTCAGGCTGGCGAGAACGGTGGGCGCGAGCGGCTCGCGGCGCCAGATGCAGTCGTCGCCGAGCACGGTCCACGTGGCGGGCCCGGTCTCGTAGGGGTCCCGCTTGCGGTATCCGGACCCGAAGTAGTCGGGCCGCACCGTGAGTCCGCGGACGAACGCCGCGGCCTCGGACCGGGTCCTCGGTGCCACGCTCTCGGCCAGGGTGAAGGGTTCGTTCGCCGCCGTCGCGGACGGGGAAGGGGACGGGGCCGGGCTCGCGCTGCCGCGTCCGCTCGGGGGCGCTCCCGAGGGCGAGGCGGTGGCCTCGTCCGTCCCGCCCCCGCTGGTGCAGCCCGCCAGCAGCAGTGCCCCTGCCGCCGCGAGCAGCACCGGCTCACGTCTGTTCACGCGCACCCGTCCCATCGCGTTCGCCGTACGCCTCGCCGGTTGGCCGTCCATGCCGTTCGCATGTGCCATCATGCGCCAACTGGGCTTGTCTAGCTACGCGTTGGGGTGAAGAGTGATGTCCGTGCCCGCTCACGGGCCGGGCATCAGACCCGGGTCGCCGGCCGGTTCCGCCACGCCTGCTCCAGCGCCCGGGCATAGAGTTCCACGGGTTGCAGGCCCGCGACGCCGTACGACCGGTCCAGGACGAAGAACGGCACTCCCCCCGCGCCGAGTTCGGCCGCGAGCCGTTCGTCGGAGCGGACGGCCCCGGCGTACGCGTCAGGGTCGGCGAGCACTTCGCGCGTCTCGGTCGCGTCGAGTCCCGCGTCGGAGGCGAGGGCGATCAGGGTCTCGCTGTCGTACACCGAGCGCTCGTCCGCGAAGTTGACCTTGAAAGCGAGGTCGCGCAGCTCCGCCTGGCGGCCCCGGTCCTTGGCGAAGTGCAGCAGGCGGTGCAGGTCGAAGGTGTTGCCGTCGACGCGGCCGCCGATGCGGAAGCCGAGCCCCTCGGCGCGCGCCTCGGACGCGGCGTGCTCCTCCCGGGCGATCTGCTGCTCGCGGGTGCGTCCGTACCGGGCCGCCACCGCGTCGATGATGGGCGTTCCGCGGTTCTCGGCGTCCGGATTGAGCTCGAACGACCGGTGCACCACCTCGACCTCGTCGCGGTGCTCGAAGGCGGCGAGCGCCCGCGCGAAGCGCGCGTCGCCGATGTAGCACCAGGGGCAGGCGATGTCGGTCCAGATCTCGACGCGCATATGTCCATGACTCCATGAGTAGACGTTCGGTCCACTACAAAATAGACGACCGATCGGCTACGCCCAAACGGAAAAAACAACGCGCAATTCTGCGTATTCGGGATGACGGTCCGGACGGCACGCGTTGCCAAGAAAAGCGTCAGATGTGCATTTCAGATGATTTGCCCCTGGATGAGCCGGCCGGTCCCCGGGAAGCCACGCGGCGCAGACAGGACACCGGACCTCCACCCCGACCCCCGCAGAGGTGTCGCTCGTGCACTCGACCCGCCTTGGCAGGCGCTTCGCCGTCCTTGTCCTCTCCGTCGCACTGTTCTCCGGCCTGCAAGCGGCACTGGCCCTCGCGGACATCCGCGTCATGGGACTGCCCGAGTACTCCGTGCTGCTCCCCGTGGTGGCGGGCGCGCTGCTGCCGTTGCGGCAGACCCTCGCCGTGGGCCTCCTCAACCTCGCCGCGATCTCCGTCGTCTACGGCGGGCTCCGTCCGGACATCGGGCTCGCCGGGCAGCTCACGGTCGTCGCCGCGCCGGCGGTCGCACTGGGGCTCGGCATGGCCGTCTGCCGCGTCCGGCTCTCCCGCGAGAGGCGCCTCGAACGAGTGATGATCGCCCGCGACCGGCTCGGCCTGCTCAGCGAGGCCGGCAGGCGGGTGGGCAGCACCCTGAGCGTGACCCGCACGGCGGAGGAACTGGCGGACGTGGCGGTGCACGGCTTCGCGGACCATGCCGCCGTGGACATCTTCGACTGGGTGCTGCGCGGCGAGGACGACACCGCCGGCCCCCGGGCGGGCGACATGACCCTGCGCCGCACGGCCTCGCGGTCCGGGCCCGAGCCGCTTACCGGGCCGACGGCGGAGCCGGGCGAACCCGTCATCCACCCGCAGGGGTCGGCGCCGGCCCGCGCCCTGACGACGGGCGAACCCGTACCGGCGCGGGCTCCCAGTGCTGCCGGTGCCGCGAGCCCGGCCGACTCCACCCTGGCGGTTCCCCTCCGTGCCCGCGGGGTCACCGTGGGCGTCGCGCACTTCACGCGCACCGGGCACCGGGCCGCCTTCGACGCCGACGACGTACTGCTGGCCCGGGAGATCGGTGCACGAGCCGCGGTCTTCGTGGACAACGCCCGCCGCTACACGCGTGAGCGCGACACGTCCCTGGCGCTCCAGCAGAGCCTTCTGCCGCAGGTGGCCGCCGAGCAGTCGGCCGTCTCCGCGGCCACCCGCTACCTGGCCGCGGACTCCCGGGCCGGAGTGGGCGGCGACTGGTTCGACGTCATTCCCCTGTCGGGGGCCCGGGTCGCCATGGTGGTGGGCGACGTGGTCGGCCGCGGTCTCCACGCGTCGGCGACGATGGGCCGGCTGCGTGCCGCGGTACGCACGCTCGCCGACATCGACCTGCCGCCCGACGAACTCCTCACCCACCTGGACGACCTGATCATCCGGCTCGGAACGGACATGGAACGCGCCCAGGCCGCCGGCCACGGCGGAGCGCGGGCCGGGGAGCTGGCGGCGACCTGCCTGTACATGATCTACGACCCGGTCTCGCGCAGCTGCACGGCCGCCCGCGCCGGCCATCCCCCGCCCGCCCTGGTGCGCCCCGGCGCGCCCGCCGAATACCTCGACATCCCGGCCGGTCCCCCGCTGGGCGTCGGCGGACTGCCCTTCGAGACCGTCCAGCTGGATGTGCCCGAGGGAAGCCTGCTCGCCCTCTACACCGACGGTCTGCTCGCATCCGCGGGGGACGGACTGGAGGTGGGGCTCGAACGTCTGCGGAAGGCCCTGTCCGAACCCGTCGCCTCCGCGGAGGACGCCTGCGACCACGTCCTGGACCTGCTGGTCGGCGACGCCCCGAGGGACGACGTCGCCCTCGTCGTCGCCCGCACCCGGGAACTCGGCGCCGACCACGTCGCCGCCTGGGACGTGTCCCCGGATCTTGCCGAGGTCGCGCGCGTCCGCGACCTCGCCTCGCGCCGGCTGGCGGGTTGGGGCCTGGAGGAGCAGGCGTTCACCGCGGAGGTCGTCATCAGCGAGCTGGTCACCAACGCCGTCCGCTACGGAACGGGCCCCGTCCACCTGCGGCTGATCCGGCAGGACACGCTGATCATGGAGGTGTCGGACGGCAGCAACACCGCTCCCCATCTGCGCCGGGCCCGGGTGTTCGACGAAGGCGGACGAGGGCTGTTCATCGTGGCGCACCTCGCCGAACGCTGGGGCACACGGCAACGGCCCGACGGAAAGACCATCTGGGCCGAACTGGCGCTGTAGAGGGGCCGTCGCCCCGCACAGCGACTCCCTCCTCGACTCCCTCCTCGACTCCCCAGCCGCAACGAGTCCGGCGCCTCAGCGCTGTGCGACGCGGACCTCCAGCCGGCCGTCGGACGAGATCCGGCAGTCGAACCGGGGCTGCGGCGCGGTCGCCGGGCCCTGCACGTTCTCGCCGTCCGTCAGCCGGAACTGGCTGCCGTGCCAGGGGCATTCGAGGCACCCTTCGAGGATCTTGCCCTCGTGCAGGGGCCCGTCCATGTGGCTGCACCGGTCGGCCAGGGCGTAGAACCGTCCGTCGTCCCCGTGGACCACGACGACCGCGACCTCGTCGGCCATGCGGCGCACCGGTTCGCCGACGGGGAACTCGTACGGCATCCCGATGCGGTGCCAGCCCGGCTCGACCAGTACGGGCACGGCCTCCGCGTGGTTGACGCCGGCGCCCTGGCGGTAGGCGAGGTGGCCGCCGAGCACACCGCCCACCGTGGCGACGGCCATGCCGCCGAAGCCCAGGGCCTTGCCGAGGTAGGGGCGTCCGGTGAGCCGGGCCGTCAGGGAGCCGGCGTACGCCGTGACGGCGGCGAGGTTGGCCACCGCGTGGACCAGGCCCACGCGGGCCTGCCGGGGACGCTGCTCCGCCCAGTCCACCCATCCGGCGAGAGCCGCGGGCCCGGCGGCCACCAGGCCCACCGCCACCAGGCGGCGGGCGGCGCGGCTCTCGCCGGGGAGCAGGTCGAGGATCCCGGCGGAGCTCCAGGCACCGATCGGCACCTGCACCAGCACCGGGTGCAGCGGGTGGCCGAGCCACAGGCCGCGCAACACGTCCCGTCCCCGGCTCAGGGGGAGGGCCCGTACCGCCTTGCGGACGATCCCGGCCGGGCCGTCCAGCCACGTCGCCCCTTCGAGGGAGTCCATCGCGTGCGGCAGCACACCGCCCGCGGTGCCTTGCGTTGTCGTCGTCAGCGTCGTCGGCCTCATGGGGAGCGGCCTTCCTCTGCGGTCCGGGACGAACCCGGTGTCGGGTCGCACGGGGACGAGCGTCCGCCGCGCCGTGCGTTCAGCGGGCGGTCCGCCACGCCCCGCTGAACGGGGCCCGGCTCGGCCCTGCACACCGCCAGGCCGGGCCATGGGGGCGCCTGCCCAGGGCCCGGCAGTCCATTCGGGCAGCGCCGCCCGGACCCCGACCTGGTGGCCCTCGATCTCAGCGGGTCCATCACCGCCAGCAGGGCCGCCCGGGCCGCCCCGCCGGGCCCGAGGACCCGCCGCCGACGTCCCTGACGGGTCATCAGTCGACGCGGCCCAACACACCCCCGGACCGGGGGCGGGGTCAATGTGAGCACTTTCACACCCGGTGTCCGCTTGGCTCATAAGGCGCCCATAGAAGCGCAATTGACATTCCAGGATGGGAATTAATGCCGAATGACCCTTTCATGCCTCTTGGGGGAGCGTTACCTTCGGCGCAGTACGTGTGTCCACCACCGGCCCGGTCCGCCGGCCGGGAGTGCTCGCAGGGAGGTTTTCGCACTTCATGCACAATCTCGCGGGTTCCTGGGGTCACGCCTCGTGGTCCCTGGGTCATTTGCACTGGTACGGAGTGGCCGTCGGCTCCCTCCTCGCCATCAAACTGCTGCTGTCCGTACGCCGGCGACGCCGTCCGGACCTGATGTTCGAGGAGCCGGCCGGCCGCCTGCGCATCCACGGTGTGGTCACCGCCTACAACGAGGCCCCCGAGATGCTCCGCCGCTGCCTGGAGTCGATCCTGGCGCAGACCCTGCCGCCGCACTCCCTGACCGTCGTGGACGACTGCTCCGCGAACCACACCGCCGGTGCCCTCATCGAGGAGATGCGGCCCCTGTTCCAACGCGCCGGGGTGCGACTGGACTTCATCCGCTTCCCCGCCAACCGCGGCAAGCGCCACGGCCTGGCCGCGGGCTTCCGGCAGGAACCCCGCGCCGACGCGTACCTGTGCGTCGACTCCGACACCGTGCTGGACCGGCACGCCGTCGCCGAGCTCGCCGAGCCCTTCTCCAAGCGCCGTGTGCACTGCGTCACAGGGCTGGTGCTCGCGCACAACCGGGGCATCAACCTCCTCACCCGTCTCATCGACATGCGGTACGTCAACGCCTTCCTCGGCGAGCGGGTCGCCTACTCCCGCCTCGGCTCGGTGCTCTGCGCCTGCGGGTCGCTGGCGCTGTACCGCGGGTGGGTGGTGCGCAAGTACCTCGACGACTTCCTCGACCAGCGGTTCCTGGGGCGCCCCGCGACCTTCGGCGACGACCGGCGCCTGACGTACTACTGCCTCACCGAGGGGCTCTCACTCATCCAGCCCTCCGCCGTCGGCTACACCGATGTCCCCGAACGCCTGGGCCACTACGTCCGCCAGCAGATCCGCTGGGGCAAGTCGTTCATCCGCGAGGGGTTCCTGCTGTTCGGCAAGTTCCGCGTGCGGCGCATGTACTGGTGGCTCAACCTCGTCGAACTGGTCTCCTGGGTGGCCTTCACCACCGCGCTGTTCGCCGCGCTCGTCGCCATCTTCATGCACCCGCAGGGCTGGACGCTGCTGGTCGGCTACCTCGCCTACATGTGCGTCATGGCGTGGATCCGCTCCGTCCACTACCTGCGCGGCGCGGCGCAGGTGGGCATCGTCGACCGCGTGCTGACCTTCCTCGCCGCCCCGCTGTACGCGCTGCTCAACCTGGGACTGCTGCTGCCGCTCCGGCTCTGGTCCCTGGCGACGCTGCGCAGCACGAACTGGGGCACCCGCGCCAAGATCGAGGTCGGCGGCGTCGGAGCCGACGCCCCCGACATGACCGCCCCCGCCCCGGCCGCGCAGATCGCCTTCCCGGAACAGCGGACGAAGGACGGCCAGGACGCGTGGGCCGGCGCCTCGCCCGAGGACCGCTTCGCCCCGGGCGGCGCCTCCTAGCCGCCACACCCCGCCGCCCCGCGAAGAAGACCGAAGAACGCCGGGCACGCCCCCGGCATCGCCCCTCCACCGCGCTAGGAGCCGCCGTGGGTTCAGCCCGTCCCTCCACCGGTTCCGGCCGCCCCGGCCGTCCCGCTCGCCCGTCCCGTCCGGTGGACTCCGGCCGGCAGCAACCGCGGCGGCGGGCGTGGGGTGCGCTGAAGCTCCTCCTGCTGGTGGTCGCCGTGGTCGCGGGCGGCACGGCGGTGTACCCCGCGTGGCGTGACGCGCATCAGCCGCCGCCCGAGCTGACCGTGCGGTACAAGGCGGGTGCGGCGACCGCCACGACCGCGCGGCCGTGGCTGGAGATCGTCAACACCTCCGACCGGCCTGTGCGCCTGGGCGACGTGGCGCTGCGCTACTACTACACGGCGGACGGCCCCTCCCCGTACGCGTTCAACTGCGTCCAGGCCTCGATGGGCTGCTCCGACGTCGTCGGGAGGTCCGTCGCGGCGGACGCCCCCGCCGCCGGCGCCGACCACTACCTGGAGATCACCTTCACGAAGGCCGCGGGCACACTGGCCCCGGGCGCGAAGAGCGGGGCCATCGGGCTCCAGCTGTACCGTCCCGGCGGCGGGAAGCTGGACCAGCGCAACGACCGCTCCTACAGCCCCGCCCACGACACCTTCCAGGCATCGGAACAGGTGACCGGGTACCTGAACGGCAAGCACGTCTGGGGCGACGAACCCAGCGGTGGCGCCGCGGCCGCCCCGTCCCGGTCCGCGTCGGCCCCCGCGTCCGCGCCCGCGTCCGGCCGGGGCTCCCGCGCGCCCGCCGCGCGGCCCGCGCCGCCCTCCGGGATCGTGTTCGACGACTTCCACTACAGCGGCCCCCAGGACCCGGCGCTGCACGCGCACGGCTGGCTGGTGCGCACCAGCGAGGGCGGCCCCGGCATCCGGAACACCTGGTCGGCCGACGGGGTCAGCTTCCCCGCGGACAAGGACTCGCTGGGCGGGCAGGTCCTGCAACTGCGGGCCACGACCGACGGCACACGCCAGGGCACCACCCAGGCCGAGGTGCACACCACCGGCATGAAGATGGTGACGGGGACCTTCGCCGCCCGCATCCACTTCACGGACCGCCCCACGAGCGGCGGCAACGGCGATCACATCAACGAGAGCTTCTACATGATCTCGCCCCACCACCGTGCCCGGTACAGCGAACTCGACAACGAGTACCAGCCGAACGGCGGCTGGGGCGCCCCGGGCCCGAGGCTCGACACGACGACCTGGCGCAGCGCGGCCGACGGCGACCGGGTCACCCGCGCCACGACGTCCGGCCTCGACGGATGGCACACGATGATCACCACGGCGGCGAACGGGGTGGTCACCTACAGCATCGACGGCAAGGTGCTGTTCCGCACCAGTGGCGCGTACTACCCGACCGAGGCCATGTCCGTGAACTTCAACACCTGGTTCGTGGACCTGCCGTTCACCGGGAAGCGGACCTGGGACATGCAGGTCGCCTGGTTCTACCACAAGGCCGGGCAGGCCCAGTCCCTGTCCCAGGTGCAGAAGGCCGTGAGCGGCCTCGCCGGCAGCGGCACCAGCTGGGTGAACACCCTCGGGGCGTCCTGAGCAGGTCCCCCACCATCCGCGCTCCGGCCAAAACGGCTTTGAACGGGCGGGCAGTTGCCGCAGACTTCGGTGAATGCCCGCACCCCTTCGCCTTCACAAGGACTTCCGCTGGTTCCTGACCGCGCGGTCGGTGTCGCTGCTCGGCAGCGCCATGGCGCCGGTCGCGCTGGCGTTCGCGGTGCTCGACGCCTCGGGGAGTCCCGGGGACCTCGGCATCGTCCTCACCGCGCACATGGTGCCCCTGCTCGTGTTCCTGCTGGTGGGCGGCGCGACGGCCGACCGCCTCCCGCGCCGGACGGTACTGATCGCCGCGAACCTGGGCTCGGCCCTCACCCAGGGCGCCGTCGCCGCGCTCCTGCTGACCGGCCGCTACGCCCTGCTGCCGGTGGCCGCCCTGGGGTTCCTCAACGGTGTCCTCGCCGCCTTCACCACCCCGGCGCTGCGCGGCATCGTGCCCCAGCTCGTGCCCAGGGACGCGACCCGGCAGGCCAACGCGCTGCTGGGCTCCGTGGGCAACGCCACGAAGATCCTCGGACCGAGCCTGTCGGGCACGCTCGTCGCGGCCGTGGGCGGCGGCCCGGCCATCGCCTTCGACGCGCTGACCTACTTCCTCGCCGCGGCATGCCTCACCCGGCTGTCCCCCCTGTCCGGTCCGCCCGAAGCCCGGCGCTCCGCGGGCCTGCTCGCCGACATCCGCAGCGGCTGGGCCGAGTACCGGCGGATCCGCTGGGTGTGGACGGTGTCGCTCGCCTTCTGCGTGATCAACCTCGTACAGGTCGGCACCTGGCAGATCCTGGGCCCCGTGCTCACCCGGCAGATCGACGGCGAGGCGGCCTGGGGCTTCGTGCTCAGCGCCCGCGGCGCCGGACTGCTCGTGATGAGCGCCCTGATGTACCGACTGGCGATCCGGCACCTGCTGCGCGCGGGCCAACTGGCCGCCGTGCTGGGCGCACTCCCCCTCCTCGTACTGGGCGCCCGCCTGCACGCCCCCTGGCTGGTCGCCGCCGCCTTCACCGCGGGCCTCGGGTCCTCCGTCGCCTCCGTCGGCTGGGACACCTCGCTGCAGGAACACGTGCCGCAGCACGCCCTGTCCCGTGTGTCGTCCTTCGACGACCTGCTGTCCTATCTGGCCATCCCCGTCGGCCAGCTGAGCGTGGCCCCGCTCGCCGACCGCTTCGGGGGATTCCGGGTGACCGTGGCGGCCGGCGTCGTCTACGCCGCGGCGGCGCTCGCGCCTCTCGCGTCCACCGCGGTACGCCGCCTGCCCCACGGACGGTCCGAACACGCCGTCGCCGAAGCGGTCGGTACGTAGCCCGGGAGGTGTGACGCGGACCACAGACCGGCGATCGAACTTCCGCCTTCCTCCCGCGTCCTGTCGCCGACACCGCACCACCGGGCGCCCGGCGCGCCGCGCCCGGGCGACACGAGGAGACGACATGTCCGAGACCCACGCGACCTCCGGGACCCCTGGCACCGCTTCCGGCTCGCCGGCCGGCGACCCGCTCGGCCTTCCCGCCCTGCTCCGGCCGGCCATCCAGGCCGCGATCGAGGAGGCCGACCGCCGCGCGGACATCCCCGCGGAGCTGTACGGGACGCTTCGCGACGCGGGAGCGTTCCGCCTGCTCACGCCCCGCGCGCTCGGCGGATCGCAGACACCGCTCACCACGGTGCTGAAGGTGTACGAGGAGTTTGGCCGCATCGACGCCTCCGTGGCATGGCTGGTCTGGAACGCCAACTTCGGCTTCGTGGGGGCGCTCCTGGACGAGTCCGCGACCGCGCGCATCTGGGGCGGGGAGCGGGAGCCCGCCTTCGCGAACTCCGGGATGCCCGGGACGGCCGTACCCGCCGGGGGCGGCTACCGCGTCTCCGGCCACTGGAGGATCGTCAGCGGCATCAACGCCGCGGAGTGGCTGGTGGCGGTCGTCGTCGTCATGGAGGACGGCGCGCCCCGCACGACCGCCGCGGGCGCGCCCGACGTGCAGATGTGCGTCCTGCGCCGGGACCAGTGGTCGGTGAAGGAGACCTGGGACGTCAGCGGCATGCGCGGCACCGGCAGCAACGACGTGGTGGTCGAGGACGCCTTCGTGCCCGCCGACTTCCTGTCGCCCCTGGACGCGCCCCTCAGGATCGACGAACCGCTGTACCGGGGCTTCCTCCCCGCGCTGGTGCTGCCCGGCTGCACCGCGGTCGTCCTCGGCGTCGCGCAGGCGGCCCTCGACGAGACGGTCGCGCTCGTCCTGGCCAAGAAGAACTCCACCGGCGCGACGCTGGCCGAGTCCCCGCGCACCCAGTACGCCGTGGCCGACTGCCAGGCGGCGCTCCAGGCCGCACGGCTGCTGCTGGGCTCCGCCGCGCAGGCACTCGAGGACGCGGCCGGGCGCGGGGACGTCCCCACCCTCGGGCAGCGGGCGGACCTGCGTGCCGCCATGACGCACGCGGCGCAGGTCAGCCGCCAGGTGCTGGTGACGCTGTACGAACTGGCGAGTTCCACCCCGCTCTACCGCGGCAACCGGCTGGAGCGCCTGTTCCGCGACGGCATGGCCGCGCTCCAGCACGCCAACCACTCCGCACTCGCCATGGAGGCCGCCGGCCGCGTCCGCCTCGGCATGGACCCGGGCGTCGGCCTGTTCTGACCCAGCGCCCCACGCGGGGGCCCGTGGCCGATCCCCCCGACCGGCCACGGGCTCCGGCTCCGGCGCTCGTCCACCTGACCTGCACGCATGGTTCGATAACATCCGCGTGCATGTCCGGATCCGAGAACGGTCACTCGTAGCCCCCCGCCCTCAGCCAACGGCTCAGCGCGAGCGCGTCACGGGTCAGGGACAGCGTCTCGGCGCGGGTTCGCTCGGCGTCCTCGGGCGGTCCGGGCCGGACCGACACGCCGTCGCCGGCTGCCCCACCGAGCAGGTGGAGGCGGGTCCGCTCCCGGAACCAGGCCGCGAAGCGGCGTACGTCGCGGGGCTCGGGCCGCCCTCCCGACTCGCGCCAGCGCCGGGCGGGTTCCGCCACCGCGCGGGGCTCCAGCCCGGCGAGCCAGCCCTCGACGAGCCGGGCCGCCGTGGCGGCGTCCTCGTCCAGTGCCTGGCGCCGTTTCGTACGGCTCACCCACAACTTCATCCGCCCCCCACACCCGGGCACCCACTGTAGGGATGACACCCGTTCAGGAACAGATCCCCGGGTACGACGCGCGGATGGGGTCTCCGGCTGCCCGCTCGGGAGCCGGAGACCCCACCGGGGTCAGTCCGCCCTGCGCTGCGCGGTCAGGCCGGCCGGTGCACCGGTGATGGTGAACTGGGAGCCGGGCTCGATCAGTACGCTGCCCTGCGCCGAGTTCGTGATCGTGACGTTGGTCAGGGCGGCGCTGCCGCGGGCGCCGCTCATCGCGAGGATGCCGGAGCCGTTCACGGAGTTGTCGATGCGGACGTCGGTGACCTTGACGCCGGGCATCGTGCCGCCGCCGGTCTTGAACTGGATGCCGTCGTAGGTCGAGTCGTGGATCTCGGTGTCCCGGATGGTCACGCCCGGGATGTCCGTTCCCTGGGCGAAGAGCGTGATGGCGCCGAACTCCTGCGCCTCGCCCCAGAACGCGCCGCCCGTGCGGTACAGGGCGTTGCCCGAGATGGTGGTCTGGCCGGAGAAGGGGATCGGGTCGTGGTCGGTGGCGAGCATGATGCCCGGGTAGTTCATGGTGTCGGAGACGATGTTGTTCTCGATGGTGTTGCCGTACCCGCCGTACACCGCGATGCCGTTGGCCCGCCAGGGCAGTTGCACGGTGTTGTTGCGGAAGTGGTTGTCGTGGCCGACGTCGACGGAGGTGTCCTTGACGTACTTGCTGGCCCAGACGGCCAGCGCGTCGTCGCCGGTGTTGCGGAACGAGGAGTTGTAGACGGTGGAGTTGCGGGTGCCGTTGGCGAAGTTGATGCCGTCGGCGTAGGTGTCGCGGACCCGCACGCCGGTGAACTCCAGGCCGTCGCCGGGACCCCACAGCTCGGGGATGTTCGAGTAGTCGCGGCCGACCCAGACGCCGACGTTGGCGTGTTCGATCCAGACGTTGGTGATCTTCGTGTTCTTGCCGAAGCGCCCGTTGAGGCCGACGCCGCCCTCGGCGTTGCCGTCGCCGCCCCGGATGGTGCCCGAGCCGAAGATGGCGATGTCGGAGATCTGGGTGTTGTCGTCGATGTCGAAGCCGAAGTTGCCCTCGTGCGGGTGGTTGATGCCGCCCGCGTTCTGCGGCGGGGTCAGGGTGTAGAGCTGGGAGTGCCACATGCCCGCGCCGCGGATGGTGACGTCCCTGATGCCGACCTGGTTGTACTGACCGCGGTTCAGCGGGTCGTCGGTGAGGATCTTCTGCTCCTGGCGCCACTGACCGGCCGGGATCCACACGCAGGAGATCTGGCCGTTCTGGTCGGCGGTGACCGCCCGCTGGATGGCGTCGGTGTCGTCGAGCCCGTCGCCGGGGACGGCCCCGTACTCGGTGATCGAGGTGCAGTTCGCCGGCTTGGCCGCCGGCGGGGCGACCTGCTCCAGGTCGACCAGGTCGATGACGTAGTAGGCCGCCGAGTCGCCCGCGTCGCGCTGCAGGCGGAACGTCGTGCCCTGCGGGTACGTCCGCGGCAGCAGCGCGTGGGACTCGTCGAAGAGCCGCCGCGCGTCGCCGCCGGGCCGGTTGGTGAGCCCCTCCGGGTCGTCGGTGCTTCCGTACAGCCAGCTGTGCTTGGACGACAGCGACAGCTTCTGCACGAACGTGCCGTCCGCGTAGAGGCTGATCGTGGCGTCCGCTCCGCCGCCGCCCGGGGCGTCGGGGACGGAGTTGCGCACGACGACGGAGTTGGTGGACGTGGTGGACGTGAACTCGACGTACTGGCCGCCGGAGTCCAGCCGGACGGATTTGCGGCCGGAGGACTCGGTGGCGAAGTTGGTGTGCCCGAAGGTCCGCTTGGCGTCCGCGGTGAGCAGAGTGCCCTGATAGCGGCCGTCCTCCGCCTCGTACTCGGTGTACGGCACGGCGGCGCCGCGTCCCACGACGAGCGACTTGACGAGCACGTTGTTGTTCTCGTTGGTCTCGGCGACCACACCAGTGGCGTCCGCGGTGGCGGTGAGGGTGGCCCCGCCGGCGGTCGCCGTCCATGTGCCGCTGATCGACACGTTCACCGTGGCGCCCGCCGCGACCTGGCCGGTCGTGCCGTTCAGTGTGGTGGTCCCGGCCTGGAGGCGGGTCACCGAACCCGCCGCGGCGGCGGTCGTGCCGCGGTTGTGCACGGCGACGGTGAAGGAGACGGGCGTTCCCACGGCCGGATTCGCGGGGCTCGTGGTGATCCCTGTGACCTCCAGGTCGGGCCCGGGTGCCTGGCTGACGACCAGTCTGCTCGACGCGTTGCGGCTGTTGTTGGTGTCGTCCAGTTCGGCGACCGTGTTGCGGGGGTCGACGACCGCGGCGACCGCGTAGCTGCCCGCCGCACGGGTGCCGGTGGAGACGGCGACCGTGGCGGAGGCACCGGGGTCGAGCGCGGGCACGGCGGCACTGCCGGCGACCGTCCCCTCCACGCTGACGTCGACGGTCGTGGCCGCCGAGCGCGCGGTGCCGGCGTTGCGGACACCGGCGTTGACGGTGACCGCGTCCCGCTCGGACGGGGCGGCCGGCGACCAGTCCAGGCTCGTGACGGTCAGGTCGGGCGCGGGCGCGGCCGTGCCGACGACCTGGAACTCGGCGACCTGTCCGCCGGGCGCGCCGGTGTTGGAGAAGAACCGGAGCCGCACATCGGCCCAGCGGCCGCTGACCGGGACGGTCACGGAGTTGCCGCTGCCGGGGCTGAAGACGTAGTCGGCGCGGTCGCGCAGCGAGGTGAAGCCGCTGTCGGACGCCGCACGGCCCAGCACCTGGATGCCCTGGGTCCGCGCGCCCCACACCGGGTCCGGGTTGAGTTTGACCACGACGGCGGTGACGTCGGCGGGGGTGCCGAGCTTGACGGTGAGGTCCGCGGGGTGGCCCGCTGCCTCCCAGTACGTGGAGGTCGAGTCGTCGGTGGCGTTGGCGGCGACGTAGGTCTGCGTCGAGGAGGTGGCCTCGACCGGCTTGTTGCGGGCCAGGTTGGTGCCGACGGGCGGTGGGTCGGTGCCGCCGTCCTCCTCGCCGTACACCTCGAGCTCCGACAGTTGGGCGGCGTTCCACCCGGTGTTGCCGGAGATGCTGACGCGGACGTACCGGGCGTCGGCGGGGGACGTCAGGTCGACGGCGACGGTGTTGGCCTGGGCGGGGTTGAACACGCGTCCGGCCGATACGGAGAGCGTCCCGAAGGCGGAGCCGTCGGTGCTGCCCTGCAGGGCGAGCGTCTGGGTGCGGGTCTCCCACCCCGAGGGCAGCTTGAGCACGACCCGGTCGACGGTCCGGGTGGCACCGAGGTCGACCTGCACCCACTGGGGGAACGACCCTGTCGGGCCCTCCCAGTAGGAGGCCTGGGTGCCGTCGGTGGTGTTCCCCGCCGGATACGCACCAAGGGAGCCGCCCGCCGTGGCGGGACGGCCCAGCGCGAGGTTGACGTCGGCGGCCGCCGCCTGCACGGCCGGTGCGGCGGCCTGGGCGGTGGAGGCGAAGGGCAGCGGTAACAGCCCGACGGTCATGAGTCCGGCCAGGACGGCGCCGGACAGCGACCGTCGGCCGAGGGGTCTCCATCTCATGGGGGTCCTCTATTCCGTGGAGGGGGGAACGCGGCAGGAGGGCGAGATGTGGCCATGCACGGCACTTGAGTCAGACAGTCGACTTCTTGCGGAAACTGCGTCATCAGGTTTCTCGGACGTCTCGGATTTGTCAACAGCGCGTAATATCACGGCCGTTGATGCGATCACGACCTTGCGTGGCGGATCCTCCACTTGCGTAGGCCGACTGACACACCGACACCGCGTCAAGCGGGGACGATCCTCATGGGTGGCCGCGGTAACGGGACGCACCTCCCTCGCACGGTCGCGGAATCAACGCAAAATATTGAGTGCCTTACGTAAGATCAATGGCGCCCGAACGACATGGACTTCGGGCACATCCGTGTGCCAGCATCAGCCGCTGACCATCCCGGCCTTCCCCGTTTGGGCGAGGCCGCGGATCTCCCTGCCGGCGGGTAAGGGGGTCCCTTGCGAAGGAGACCCTTGTGCCTGACGTTCTTCCTGCCCCTCAGCCCGGGCAGTGGTCCTGCTACCTGCGCGCTGTCGTGGACATCGCCTTCCCCGCCCGCACCCTCCGTGTCGCGCCCGGCTCAGCCCCGCACGGCGTGCGGGGTCTGCCCTACCCACTCGCCGGCGGGCAGACGATCCACATCGTGACCGCCTTCGACCCGGCCGGACGCGCGACGCCCGCGGAGGCCAACCTCCGTGCGCAGCACGCCCTGCACGACCACATCCGCGCGGCCGGCCGGCGGTGGTGGCCGGCCGTCGGTGGGGACCGGGCCGGCACCCATGGCGAGATCAGCGCGGCCGTCGCCGGCTGGGACGACACGCAGGCCAGGGCGCTCGGCCGGCGCTTCGGCCAGGACGCCGTCTTCGCCTGGTCACCGACCTCGTGGCGGCTGCTGGCCTGCACACCCGCTGTGCTCGACCCGCCCCCGGCCGCATGGCACGCGACACTCCTGCGGCCATGAGGAAAATGCGGTGGCGGCGTCGAATCGCGGCGGCCCATCATGCGGGACATGAGCGATCAGCCCGAGCGATGGACCCAGGCGACGGTGTACCCCGACATGTGGGCCGATCCGGACGCCGATCCCCGCAACAACGAGGACAGTGCGGAAGGGGAGTCGGCGACGCTCCAGGACTTCCTGGCCAACTACCGGCTGACCCTGCGGATGAAGTGCGAGGGCCTGGACGCGGAGCAACTGGCCCGCCGGTCGGTCCCGCCCTCGACGATGTCGCTGCTCGGCCTGGTCCGGCACCTCGCGGAGGTGGAACGGGACTGGCGCAACTGGGTCGGCGACGGCGAACCGCTGCCGAAGCTGTACGGCGCGCGGGACGCCGACTTCGACGGCGCGGTCGCCGATCAGGCCGTGGTCGACGCCGCGTACGCCGATCTGCAGCGGGAGCAGGCGGCGACCGACGCCGCACTGGCCGCGTACCCGGACCTGGGCAGCCGGGTCGGCAAGGAGAGGATCGCGGTCCGCGAGTTGATGGTGCACCGGATCGACGAGTACGCCCGCCATTGCGGACACGCCGACCTGCTGCGCGAGTGCGTCGACGGCAGGGTGGGCCAGTGACGGGCACGCCGGGCACCGCTCTCGGCGTACAGGCCCGGCACCGCCGACGCCACTGATCCGCGCCGTCACACCCGCCCGGGACGCGGGCGGGACGACCCGACGACTGAGGGACCGACGTGACCTACACCATCCGCGAGTACACCCCTGCCGACGAGACGTCCTGGCTGCGCTGCCGGGTCGTGTCCTTCCTGGGCACGGCCTACTTCGACGACGTCCGGGCCTCGAAGGAGGCATCCCCGACCGCCGCCCTGGATCTGATCGCGGTGGACGCCGCGGGTACCGTCGCCGGGATCATGGACACCACCCTCGACGGTGAGGTGGCGACCATCGACACCGTGGCGATCCACCCCGACCACCAACGCCGCGGGCTCGGCCGGAGGCTGCTGGCGCTGACCCGGGACCGGGCCCGCCAGGCGGGTGCCTCGACCCTGGACGCGTGGACACGGGACGACGAGGCCACGCTCCACTGGTACCGCGCGATGGGCTTCGCCGAGAGCGACCACTACCTGCATGTCTACGCCAGCCACCGCAGCGGCAGCGGCGAACCGGACCGCGCCATCGCCGAGCGTCGCCCCGGTCTGCTGCCGATGGCCTCCTTCTCGCACGCGCGGCTCGCCGACGCCGCCCTGCTGCGGGGCGAGTTCGACCGCGTCCACGTGTGCCGCCGGTTCTCCCAGTCCCTGTGACCGCGGTCGCGTGCCACGGCGCCGGCATGCTCCCTTTCGCCGTCACGCGCAGCGCCGCTCCCTCCCTCATCGGCTCCGCTTTCGCCGGACTCGTCCACGGCCCCTACTCCGCCTTGGCGTTCGGCCTGGTCCAGGACCGCGCACCCGCCGGTTCGCTCACCACGGTGCCGGCCGCGCGCAGCGCCGTGCTGCTGACGGCCTCACCCGCGGGCGCGGCTCTCGGCGGCCGGCTCCTCGACCGGACCAGTGCGCCCGCCGTCCTCGTCGGCTGCGGTGCGCTGATGATCGCCGCCGTGCCCGTCAGCACCGTGGCGCTGCGGCTGTTCGGGACGGCCGCGCAACGCATGTGAGTGATCGTTCGCGCACACGTGCTCGTGGAGGCCCGGTCACACCTCGGCCTACAGTTTTGATGTACCCGCCATCCCGCCGGGCGGTCGCCCGCGCGTCGTGGTCCGGTTCTGCGCCGAAGGAGGCCGCTCGTGGCCAGTGCGTTTCAGGAGCGCAAGCTCAGGGGGATGTTCGCCGCGTTCGACGCGGACAGCGACGGCTATCTGCGCGAGGAGGACTTCAGGGCGCTCGTGGCCCGCTGGAGCCGACTGCCGGCAGTGGGCCCCGGGACGGAGCTCCGGACGCGCGTGGAGACGTTGCTGATGAAATGGTGGGCAGCGCTGCTGGACGCCGGTGACGCCAACGGCGACGGCACGGTCGACATGCAGGAACTGCTCTCGCTCGTCGACAGGCTGCCCGCCATGGTCGGGGACGTCACCGCGACGGCGGAGACCGTCTTCGACGCCGTGGACGCCAACGGCGACGGCCGCATCTCGTCGGAGGAGCACCAGCGGCTCGTCGAGACGTGGAACGGGCAGCCCGTGGAGATGACGGGCATCTTCGAACTGCTTGACCTGAACGGCGACGGCCACCTCAGCCGCGAGGAGTTCGCCATGCTGTGGCGCCAGTTCTGGATCAGCGACAACCCGGTGGAGCCGGGCAACTGGCTCTGCGGCCGGATCCCGGTCGGCTGACCCTCCCTCGCTCGCTCCACGCCGGGTCCGTACCGCCGAGCGGTACGGACCCGGTGCGGCAAGGCGTCAGTTCGCGGTCTTGAGGAAGGCCGTCAGGCTGTCCAGCAGCATGGTGGTGCCCTGCTCGGCGAGGTCCCGCTTGTCGGCGGTGTCGCAGGTCTGGGAGACCACGATGCGCGTCAACCTGGCGTCCTGGTCGGTGAGTTCGATGGTCATGAGCGCCGGCTCGTCCTCCCCGGGCACGTCCATGCCCATCACCAGGCGCCGGTTCTCCTCGACCTCGACGAACGAACCGGTCAACGGGAACTGCCCGCCGTCCGGCGTGACCATCGTCGCCTTCCACGCCCCACCCGGCCGCGCGTCCATCTCGACGGATCCAGGGGCGGCGTAGGACCACTGGACGTAGTCCTCCGCCTTGGTCCAGGCGTTCCACACCGCCGCCACAGGAGCCTCCAAGGTCCGCTCCAAGGTGTAGGAGAAACCCTCGGCCGTCGTCTGTTCCGTGGTCATCTCATGCTCCCTGTCTCACTCTTGCCGGCTTGTCGCACTGTAGACACGGGCTCGCACCGAAAATCATCGGTCCTGAGCGCTTTCCTGAGCAGGCACCGGGACGGCAACGCGTCACGCGTCATCGCGCCCGAGTTCGGACTTTGCCTTTTGTTGACCATACCGCCATGCGGCCTCCCTAACGTGCCGTCATGAGAAAACTCCTGATCATGCTCAGTGCCGCCGCGCTGACCGTGGCGCTCACCTCGCCCGCCGAGGCCGACCGCGACCACGCGGAGTTCGGGCAGGCCCGCCTGACGGGCTTCGCGTCCCTGCCCGCGGAGACCTTCGTGCCGGGCAGCGAACCGTCCGGCTCGGCCATCGGCGCGGGTCCGTTCAACGGCATCGCGGCACCGTTCCCGGGACAGCCCGTCCAGGGCTTCAGCGGCATCGTCAACCGCCATGACGGCAGCTTCGACGTCCTGTCGGACAACGGATACGGCAACAAGGCGAACAGCGCGGACTTCCTGCTCCGTGTCCAGCGCCTCAAGCCCGAGGTGCGGACCGGAAAGGTCAAGGTGCTCGGGGGCTTCGACCTGAGCGACCCCTACCACCGCGTGCCGTTCGCGCTCACGCGCGCCGACCGCAAGCTGACCGGCGCCGACTTCGACGTCGAGTCCATCGTGCGGGCCTACGACGGCACGTACTGGATGGGCGACGAGTTCGGCCCGTTCCTGCTGCACTTCTCGTCGAACGGGCGGCTCCTGCAAGCACCGGTCCCGCTGGCCGGTGTGAAGGCGCCGGAGAATCCGTACCTGAACGGCGAGCAGCCCACCATCCTCAGCAGCAAGGGCTTCGAGGGCATGGTCCGCTCGGTCGACGGGCGCCGGCTGTACCCGCTCCTGGAGGGCACGGTCAACGGCGACACCGCCGGTGACCTGCGCTTCAACGAGTTCGACCTGCGTGCGGGCCGGTACACCGGCAAGCGCTGGACCTACCGGCTGGAGTCGCCGGCGAACGCCATCGGCGACGCCATCGCGGTCGACAGCCACCGCTTCCTCGTCATCGAGCGCGACGGCGGGCAGGGCGACGACGCCCGGTTCAAGCGCATCTACCTCGCGGACACACGGGACCGCGACCACGACGGCGCCATGGACAAGACCCTGGTGGCCGACCTGCTGGACATCGCCGACCCCAAGGGCATCGGAGGTTTCGGGACGACCTTCCGCTTCCCGTTCACCACGATCGAGGACGTGGTCCTGCTCGACGACCGGACGCTGGCCGTCCTGAACGACAACAACTTCCCGTTCTCGTCCGGCCGCACCCCGGGCAAGGCGGACAACAACGAGTTCATCACCATCCGGCTCTCGCACGGACTGGACGCCGACTGGCGCGCGTTCATCTGATCACGGGCGCCGTCCCGGGCCCTCCGGCGACCGGAGGGCCCGGGACGGGTCGTGCGACACCCGTTCGCGACGTGTCAGGCGGCGGACTCGGGCGAGCCGACCGGTCCCGACAGCAGACGGGCGTTGACACGGTCCGGCCTCGGCCAGCGCACGTCGTGGACCCAGCCCAGCTTCTCGAACATCCAGATCAGGCGCGCCGACGGGTCGAGCTGGCCCGGCAGGACGCCGTGCCGCGCGCCCGTGGGGTCGGCGTGGTGCGAGTTGTGCCAGCTCTCGCCGAAGGACAGCAGGGCGAGCGGCCAGAAGTTGGTGGCCTTGTCACGGCTGATGAACGGGCGGTTGCCCGCGACGTGGCAGACGGAGTTCACCGACCACGTGACGTGGTGCAGCAGCGCCATCCGGATCACACCGGCCCAGAAGAACCCGGTCAGCGCGCCGATCCACGAACCGGTGACGAGCCCGCCGACAAGCGCCGGCACCAGCAGCGAGACGGCGGTCAGCAGCCCGAAGAGCCTGCCGATCACCTGCATGTCGCGATCGGCGGCGATGTCCGGCGCGAACCTGTTTCGGTTGCTCAGCTCGCGCTTGAGCATCCAGCCGATGTGGGCGTGCAGCAGCCCCTTGACCAGCGCGCGGGTGTCGGAGCCGTAGCGCCAGGGCGAGTGCGGGTCGCCCTCGCGGTCGGCGAAGGCGTGGTGGCGGCGGTGGTTCGCCACCCACTGGACCGGCGATCCCTCGACGCCGAGCGAACCCGCGACGGCCAGGGCGATCCGCAGGCCGCGCCGGGCCTTGAACGAGCGGTGTGTGAAGAGGCGGTGGTAGCCGACCGTCAGGCCGAAGCCGGAGACCAGGTAGGCGACGACGGCCATGGCGATGTCCAGGGCGGACAGGCCCCAGCCCCACACGAACGGCACCACGGCGATGAGGGCGACCGGCGGGCCGACGACGAAGAGCCACATCGCCACCCCCGCCGCGGCCGTCTGCGGGGAGTCGAGCAGCGGCCTGGCCTCCGCAGCGGGTTCGGCGTCGCGTTCCGCGACGGCCTGTTCAGCACGGTCAGCGTCGCTCGGGTTCATGGGTTCCTCGCCGTTGCTCGAGCCATTTCGGAGGTGGTGCCGGACCGACGGGATCATGCGCATCCGCGCGCACGTCCAAACGTGCTCGCCAGTCCACGCAAAGGATTCCACCGGACGGCATCGGCGCAGGTCGTCGCCGATGTCCAGGGTGTGAACGGCGCGGGACCGAAAATCGCTTGACACGCCTCGCGACGCTCCAATCGCCTCATCCTGCCCAGCTTTCTGCGTGTTCACCTCCTGGGCGCGAACCGCATCCCGGACCTGGACACCGAGCAGCGCACGGCGACCGTGGCCACCGCGCCCCGGCCGGGCTGCCTGCGCATCGCCGACGGCGTAGGACCGGGAACGTGCGGGCCCGCCCCCACGTGTACGGCTGTCGCCTCGGTGTCGCGCGGTGGGCGTGAACCTTTCGTGACGCGACACACGTCTCCACACGCTGCGGCGTTCGCCCGGTGATGTCGCGACCCGCCCCCATGTACCGCCGGATTGGCCGCTCGTTCGACCCTGCCGTCAACGAGGCCGTCGACGCCTACCGGACCTGCGAATTCGTCACCCTTGCCCGGGACGGCACACCGATGGTGTGGCCGACCGTGGCCCTGCGCCGTGACGACGGCACCTTTCTTGTCACCACGTCGCTCGCCTTCGCGCAGAAGGCACTCAACGTCCGTCGCGACGGACGGGAGGCCATGCTCTTCGCCGATCCCACCGGCGATGGGCAGGACGTTCGCGACCAGGTCTTCGTCTCCGGCAGAGCCACGTGTCCGGAGGAGATCGTGTCCTCCGCAGCGGGGGACGAGGCGTACTGGTCGCTGCTGTCGACCGCCGGCCCGACAGCCGCCGCGACCGGGCCTGCGCAGATCCGGAGCCCGGCACCGAGGCGCAGTCCGGCTGACACATGTCGCCACTGGTCGAGGTGTGAGTTCTGCCGGACGCCGGCCGCACCTGCATGGACGGCTTCCAGTGCAACGCGAACACGCATCCCTGTCCGGCGAACATCCGACCCCTCTCTTTCGTCACCCCCTTAACCGGTGATACGGTCGTGATCAACCTCGGGCCCGGAGCCTCCTCCATGGAGGCACGTTCGACACGTCCCGGCCCACGTCTTCTTCCTTGGAGGGGAAACCTGTGAAACGAGCTCTGACCGTCCTTGCCGCCTGCGTACCGCTGGCCGCGGCGGGGTATCTGCCGACCGCGTCGGCGGAGTCCGGGAACGCCATAGATGCCTCGGCGCCCACCTGTGCGACGGCATCCGTGAAGGCCCCGGCCGGCACCAGGGTGGAGTCCGTGACAGCGGTACGCCAGGAGGGCGGCACCGTTCACGGAACCGGCGTCCTGGGCGGTACGGTCACCGGCGTACCCGCCTACTGCGAGGTGACGGTCACCCCACCCCGGGGACGACGACCACGCCAGGATCCGGACCTGGCTGCCCGTGAAGGGCTGGAACGGCCGCTTCCAGGCGCTCGGCGGCAGCGCTTACGCGGCCGGTGACAACGGTGTCGGGATGGGAGGCGCGGTCAAGAACGGCTACGCCGTCACCACCACCGACGCGGGCGTCGGCGACGTGCTCGACGTCGGCTGGGCGCTCAAGGCCAACGGGAAGGTCGACACCGCGCTGCTGAAGAACTTCGCGGACCGCTCCCAGCACGAGGCGGCGGTCGTCGGCAAGCAGGTGGTCGACGGCGTCTACGGCAGGCGTGCCGCCTACTCGTACTTCAACGGCTGTTCCACCGGCGGGCGTCAGGGCTACATGGAGGCCCAGCGCCACCCCGGCGACTACGACGGCATCCTCGCCAAGGCGCCGGCCGTCAACTGGGACGAGTTCGAGGTCGCCACCCTGTGGCCGCAGGTCGTGATGAACAACGAGAAGACCTACCCGACGGCCTGCGAGTTCAAGGCCTTCACCGACGCGGCCGTCAAGGCCTGCGACCCGGCCGACGGCCTCACGGACGGCCTGGTCAACGACCCGGCCCGGTGCGACTTCGACCCGCGCCGGCTGATCGGCACCACGGTGGTCTGCGACGGGAGGGAACTGGAGATCACGGCGGCCGAGGCAGCCGTGGTCCGCAAGATCTGGGACGGCCCGCGCACCCCCTCGGGCGAGAAGCTGTGGCCCGGCGTCCCGGTCGGAGCCGACCTGTCGGCGCTGGCGGGCGTCACCGCGCCGGACGCGAACGGCGACGTCGAGGGCGAACCCTTCCCCGTGCCCCGCTCCTGGGTCACCCTGTGGGTGGAGAAGCAGCCGTCGCTCGACGTCTCGACGATCACCTACAGCCGGTTCGCGCAGCTGTTCCGGCAGTCCGAGGCCGAGTACGACAAGGTCATCGGCACCGACGACCCCGACCTCTCCGCCTTCCGAAACTCCGGCGGCAAGCTGCTGAGCTGGCACGGCCTGGCCGACCAGTTCATCCCGGCCCAGGGAACGGTCGCGTACCGCGAGCGGGTAGAGGCCACGATGGGCGGCACCAAGAAGGTCGACGACTTCTACCGTCTCTTCCTCGCGCCGGGCACGAACCACTGCGGCCTCAATGCCGGCGACGGCACGACCGACGACCTCGGTGCGCTGAGGACCTGGGTCGAGCACGGCAAGGCCCCCAGGACGCTGCCCGCCACCCTGGTCGACTCGGCCGGGCAGAGCGTCAGCCGGGACCTCTGCGGCTACCCGAGGGTCTCCCGCTACGTCGGCACCGGTGAGCCGGGCACTGCCGCCGGCTTCCGCTGCGTGGTTCCGTTCCGGCACTGACCACGCCGCGCACCCGGACGGTCCGACGGCCGTGCCACCACCCCCGGCCCTCGCCTTGCGGCGCGGGCCGGGGGTGGTGGCACGGCCGGGCGCCCCTCCCGATGGCCACGGAAGGAACCGGTGGGTAACGTGGGGATGAGCCGACAAGATCCACGGCTTCCCGCACGGGGAGCACGACCGGCGGAAGAGTTCATGAGCGACCGCGGCGTTCCGGACGCTGCCGGCGTCATGGGCGAGGAACTGGCGGCGGCTCTGCACGCTGCAGTGCACTGGGCCGTCCCCGGTCTCGACGCCGTGGCGGCGGCCGTGTACCTGTTGACCCCTTCCGGGGAACTGCGCGCAGCCATGATCGGCGGCAGCCCGCCGTCGGTCTTCACCCTTCCCGGCCGGATGTCCGCGGACGCGTTCTATGCCTCCGCCCGGGCGCTGGCCCGGCACGGTGTGGCGGTCCTGGCCGAGCCGGACCCGCTCGCCGCACCGGAGCACGGAGCCAGGCCCTACCCCTACACCGTCGCCTCGGTCCCCCTCGAAGGGGAGGGACGCCGCTTCGGCTCCCTGACCGTGCTGCGCACCGAGGACCGGGGCGCCTACGGGGACGAGGACTGCCTGCGGCTCTCACGCATCGGCGAGCGGCTCGTCCTGCTCCTGTCCGACCTGCTCGCCCGCGGTGCCACGATCGCCCCCGGGAGCCTTCCCGTGCTGGTCCCGCTCTTCGGCACCGAGCCCCTGACCGAGCCCGGCACCAGGGCACGGTGGGGTGTCCCGGGCGTGTTCGGTTCCGCGGGCCTGACCCTCCTGTACGCCGCACATCGCCTGGCGGAGATGCTGAACCGGGCGACCACCATGGAGGATGTCACCGCGGCGGCGGACTTCTGTCTGATGGCACCGCTGCGCGCGAACGCGTTGGCCTTGGTCTCCGCCGTCGAAGGACGTCTTTGGGTCCGGGGCCACAGCGGGGACTCCGCACACCTGGTCCGCGCACTGCACGGCAGCGGAACCCACTCGCACACGCCCGCGGTCCGGGCGCTGCGGGGGCGGGCGCTGTTCTTCTCGGGTATGTCCGATGCCGATGCGCACGACGACGGCCAAGGGCGAGCCGCCGCATATCTGCCGCTCGTCGGCAGCCGGCATGTGGTGGACCTGCCCATGTCCGACGCCGCCCCCGTCGTCGGCGTCTGCTGCTTGGCGTTCGACGGACCGAGATCCTTCCCGCCCGAGGAGCGGGCCGTACTGACCATGATGGCCGGGCTGCTGGGCTCGGCGGTCAAACGCATCGAACTGGGCGTCAGGCACGAGGCACTCGCCACGAGCATGCAGAAACTCCTCCTCCCCGCCACGCTCCCGCAGGTGCCCCGCCTGACCGTCGCGGCCCGTTACCGGCCCGCCGACGCCGCAGGCGAAGCGGGGGGCGACTGGTACGACGTGATCACGATGCCGGACGACCGCGCGGCGCTCGTCATCGGCGACGTCGAGGGACACAGGATGGAGAGCGCCGCCGTCATGGGCCAGTTGCGGGCCGCGGTCTCCGCGTACGCCACCGAGGGCCACGGGCCGGCGGCACTGCTGGAACGCACGGACCGGCTGCTGTCCCACCGGCTCGGTACCGAACTCCTCGCCACTTGCTGCGTGGTGGTCCTGGACACGGTGACAGGGGAGACCGAGGTCGCACTCGCCGGGCACCCGGCGCCGTTCGCGCGGCTCCCCGACGGCAGCCTCCTTCACATGAGGGCCCCGGCCAACGTGCCGCTGGGTGTGCACGGGCGGCATCCCTACCGTTCCGCGGAGTACGTTCTCCCGCCCGGTACGGTGCTCGCGCTCGCCTCGGACGGACTGCTCGACCCGGAGCACGATGACGTCCTCGCCCGCCTCGACACCACCGGCCGGCAGCCCGGCACCGCCCTGGAGGAACTCGCCGACCGGCTGCTGGACAGCGCACCCCGGCTCCGCGACGACGCGGTGCTGCTGCTGGCCGGCTACGAGGGAGCCGACGACCGCACGACGCATCGCACCGCGCACCTGCACGTCCAGCGGCGCGACCTGCACGGGGTGGCGGCGGCTCGCGGCTTCGTGCACCAGCGGCTGTGCGACTGGGGACTGATGGGACTGTCGGACGACCTCGTGCTCATCACGTCGGAACTCGTGACGAACGCGCTCATCCACGCCGGCAGCGACGTCGACCTGCGACTGCGGGCCTTCAGCGACCGCGTCCGTCTTGAGGTGCTCGACTCCGACAGCGACCCACCGGTTCCCACGGCCTACTCGCTCACCGACGAGGGCCGCGCGAAGGCGGAGCACGGCCGCGGTCTGTATCTCGTCGACGCACTGTGCCGCACGTGGAACACCTCGGCGTGCGGCCTGGGAAAGACCGTGTGGCTGGAGATGGACATCCCGGGTGCGGAGCAGCGGCACGGCGGCTGAGCCGCCGTCCACCAAAGGTGTGTTCCGCTGCCGCCATGTCGCGATCGTCGCATGTAATCCATCTCTCATGCGCAAGAACCATGAGCGCCCTGATCCTCGCGGTCCTCCTGGCGGCACTGGACCAGACGATCGTCTCGACCGCGCTGCCCCGGATAGCCGAGGACCTCAGCGGCTTCGACGACATCGCGTGGGTCAGCGCGGCCTACCTGCTGGCCTCGACCGCCGTCACCCCGCTGTGGGGCAAGCTCGGCGACATGTTCGGTCGCAAGCGCCTCTACCTGGCCTCGACCGTCGTCTTCCTCGTCGCGTCCGTCGCCTGCGGCCTCGCGCGGAATCTGCCCGAACTCATCGGCGCCCGCGTTCTGCAGGGTGTCGGTGGCGGCGGCATGATCGTCCTGACCTTCGCCCTCGTCGGTGACATCGTCGCCCCCGGCGAGCGGGGCCGCTACCAGGGCATGTTCGGCTCCGTGTACGGCGTCGCCAGCATCGTCGGCCCCCTCCTCGGCGGCATCTTCACCGACCAGCTCTCCTGGCGCTGGGCGTTCCTGATCAACCTCCCTGTCGGCGCGCTGGCCGTCGTCCTCGCCGCACGGGCCCTGCCCGCGGGGCGACGGAACGCGGCGAGCGCCCGCATCGACCATCTCGGCGCCCTGACGCTCGCCGCCGTGGCCACGGGCCTGGTGCTGATCACGTCCTTCGGCGGACGCTGGGGCTGGAGCTCTCCGGGCATCATCGGCCTGATGACCGGCACGCTCGCGCTGGCCGCGCTGCTGGTCCCGGTCGAGCGCCGCGCCGCCGCCCCCGTGCTCCCCCTGCCGATGCTCACCTCGCGCACGGTGGTGCTCTCCTCGCTGATCGGCTTCGTGGCGAACGCCGCCATGTTCAGCGTGCTGGTGTACCTGCCCACCTACCTGCAGATCGTCGACGGGGTCTCGGCCACCCTCTCCGGAATCCACATGCTGCCGCTCGTCGTCGGCCTGGTCGTCAGCCAGTCCCTCGCCGGACGCTGGTCCGCCCACGTGGAGCGGCTGCGTCCGATCCTCGTCACGGGCATGCTCCTCAACATCGCGGGTCTGCTCCTGCTGGCCACCATCGGCGCGGGCACCGGCACCGCCCTCCTCAGCCTCTACTTCCTCGTCACCGGCGTCGGCATCGGCATGGTGCCGATGGTCGTCCTGACCACCGTGCAGAACAGCGTCCCCGCCACCGACCTCGGTGCCGCCAGTGCGGTCGTCACCTTCGCCCGCTCCATCGGTGCCGCCTTCGGTGTCGCCGTCTTCGGCGCCCTGCTCACCGGCGACTTCGCGGGCCGGCTGGAGGGCACCGCCGCCGACGGCGCCTTGGACCCGTCCCGCCCCGACTCCATCGCCCAACTGCCGTCCGCCGTGGGCCACATCGCTCTCGACGCCTTCGCCCGCGCCACCGGGACAGGATTCCTGTGGATCACGCCGCTGGTCGCCGTGGGAACCGTGCTCGCCCTCTTCCTCAAGCCGGCTTCAGGGCGAAGCGAGGCCGCGCCGAAGGCGACGCAGCGCAAGGGTGAGGAGCAGGTGACGGCTGCCTGATCGCGAGCCGCCCCGGCCGGGGTCCGCGAATTCCCCGACGGCGTAATGCTCTTGACCGACCTGAGGCGCTTGTCACGTGCGTCCGTGTCACACTCCGGCGGTCCCATCCGTCCATGAGGTGCAACCGCCAGCAACGACACAGGAGTGCACCATGGAAGCCCGGCTGAACATCATGGCAAGCCCGGTCGCGGCCAAGGCCATCAAGCACATCATCGCCGCGGGTCAGGCGCTCGCCGAGTCGACCCTGCCGGCCGCGACACGCGAACTGGTCAACATCCGCGCCAGTCAGATCAACGGCTGCGCCGGATGCATCGACATGCACACCAAGGACGCCGCGGCCGCGGGCGAGACCGCGGTACGCCTCAACATGGTCGCGGTCTGGCGCGAGGCCACGGTCTTCACCGACGCCGAGCGCGCCGCGCTGGAACTGACGGAGCAGGGCACCCGCATCGCGGACGCCGCCGGCGGCGTCCCGGACGAGGTGTGGGCCAACGCCGCCAAGCACTACGACGAGGACCAGCTCGCCGCCCTGGTGACGCAGATCGCCGTCATCAACGCGTTCAACCGAGGGAACGTCATCACCCAGCAGCCCGCGGGCGACTACCAGGTCGGCCAGTACCACTGACGGCACGGCCACCCGGCGCGCACCCCGGGTACGGCCCCGCGGAGGGCCGTACCCGGGGTGCGCGGGTGGACAACGGGTCCCGGCATCGCCACACTTCGGGGGCGAACGCGCACGTCGGGGGGAAGAAGCCGTGAAGCAGCTGCGGGACAGGACGGTCCCATCGAGGCACATCCGCTACCGGTTGACGCCTTTTCAGCGTGTGCTGCCCGTGCTGCCCGTCACCGTGGCCGCCGGGCTCCTGGGGCTCTGGTCCTGGTCCCACGGGGAGCCGGCCGGCCAGTCCTTCGGGCCACCGGCCGCGCTCCCGCTCGCGATGCTGGTCTTCTTGCGTCCCTACGGAATCACGCTCACACCCTCCGCGGCCGTCGTGCACAACCTCTCCCGCCGGACCATCCCATGGGCCGACGTGCAGGCCATCGGGACCGAGTGGGTCTTCGGTGCCCGCTTCGTCGTGATCCACGAGGCCGGGGGCCGGCGTACCCGCCTGCGGGCTCCGCTCACCGGATTCCTCAGCTGGGACCGGGCCTTCGAGGAGAAGTTCCGCACCCTCGGCACCTGGTGGCTGGACCACCGCGGACCGGACTGGGCTCCTGCCCCGTCGCGAGCGGCATGGAGCGCTGACGGGCCGGCGCCCGGCGCCGACCCCTTCGCCCCTCCCCGTAGCCCCTGACCGGCGACACGCCGGGGCGCCCTTCCGCACGCGGCTACCACCGCACGTGAGCAGCCGGTACACGGGGCAGAGCGGCACGCCGACAAGTCTCCCCGATCGGCCGGTTCTCCACGTACGATCACCCGATGGCCGACAAGACCGAAACCACGCCCGGCTGGCTGTCTCCCGAGGATCTGGAGCTGACCCGCGCACGTATGCCGATCCTGTACGTCGACGCCGTGCCCGTGCGGGTCGACGACAGCGGAGAAGTCACACATGTCGGTCTCCTGCTCCGGATCGGGCCGGACGGAACCGTCAGCCGTGCTCTCGTCTCCGGCAGGGTCCTCCACCACGAGCGCGTCCGCGAGGCGCTCGTCCGCCACCTGGAGAAGGACCTCGGCCCGATGGCGCTGCCGCGCATCCCGGCGTCCCCTCAGCCGTTCACCATCGCGGAGTACTTCCCGACGCACGGGGTGACGCACTTTCACGACCCCCGCCAGCACGCGGTGTCCCTGGCCTACGTCGTCCCGGTGGTGGGCGACTGCCACCCGCGGCAGGACGCCCTGGACCTGGTCTGGTTCACCCCCCAGGAGGCGTCGTCACCCCACCTGCAGCAGGAAATGCCGGGCGGCCAGGGAATCCTGCTCCGGCAGGCCCTCGCGCACGTCGGCTGCCTGTCCTGACACCCCGGGGGCGGCGGCTCCGTCGCCCCCTCTTCGTGTCCCCCGACGGCGAACGCACACCCAATGTTCCATGTAACGACCATTTACATCTGGGGCGGTGTTGCCGGGACGGACCACCGTGTGCCCGATCCTGCACCTTGGCGCAGTCGCGCCTCGCACCATCGGGACATACATGTCTGATCTGCCTGAGTCGTCCGGCACCCCGCACGACGCCTGCCACCACGCCGGCATCGGCCGCCGCGGGTTCCTCGGTCTCGCCGGAGGCACGCTCTCCTCCGCCGCGCTCGCCTCCCTGCTGGGCGCCGCGCCCGCGAACGCCGCACCGGCCGTCCAGCCGGACGCGCCTCTGCGCTTCGCGCTCGTGACCGACACTCACGTGAACACCGACTCGCCGCAGACCACCGTGTGGCTGACGCAGGTGTGGGCGTCCATCGCCGCCCGCACCCCGGACCTCGTCCTGCACTGCGGCGACATCACCGACACCGGCCGCCCCGACGAGTTCGAGCGCTACGCCGAGGTGCTGCCCGCGGCCCTCCACGGCAGGATGCACTACTCCCCCGGCAACCACGACGTGCGGTGGGACCCGTCCGCCAAGGAGCAGTACCACAGCCACTTCGGCCCGTCGCCGTACTCCTTCGACGCCGGCGGCGTGCACTTCATCGGCTTCGACCCCACCCAGGTCCTCCAGGAGCCCGGGCACTTCGGCCCCGGCGGCCTGGAGTGGCTGGAGGCCGACCTGAAGCGCCTGCGCCCCGGCACGCCCGCGGTGCTCTTCCAGCACTTCCCGCTGGGCAACACCTTCTCCTACGTCGACGACCAGCCGGCCGTCCTCGACCTGCTCGCCGACCACGACGTCCGCGGCATCTTCGCCGGCCACATCCACAAGGAGGTCGTGAGCCGGTTCAACGGCCTCACTCAGATCGGCCTCAACGCGGTACGCAACGGCGCCCTGTACTACTGGGTGGAGCGCACCGCGGCCGCCGACGGAACGCCCGTGCTGCGCGTGAGCCGGGTCAACGTGGCCGCCGACGGGACCGAGACCGAGGCGCCCGTCGCGGACATGCCGCTGGTCGGCGACGGCCTCGGCCGCCCGCAGCGCCCCCGCGGCGTCCGCCTGGGCAGCGTCGTCGGCGGTCTGCTGCCGGTCTCCGTCCGGCTGGACGGGGACGCCGCCCCGGCCCAGGTCGCCGTCGACCTCTACCCGCAGACCGTCTTCGGCGGCGCCGCCACCCCCGTGTGGAAGCCCCTCACCCCCGAACCCGGCTCGGACCGGCGCTGGGAGGGCACCGTGGACGTCTCCTCGGTGGTCCCCGGCACCCAGCGGCTGCGCCTCCAGGTCACCGCGGCGGACGGCACCTGGTGGGAGGACACCGCCCTGTTCGAGGTGGAGCGCGGCACCGCCGACCCCAAGGCCCGCTGGGAGTACCAGCTGCCCGGCTCGGTCCAGGGCGGCATCGCGGCGTTCGGCTCCGGTGACGAGCAGACCGCCGTCGTCGCGTCCAGCAGCGGTGACGTGGTGGCCCTGCGTCCGCGTCACCGCTCCTCAGCGACCCGTCTGTGGCACACGCAGGTCGGACCGGTCTACCGCCGGCCCGCGGTCGACGCCGCCTCGCGGACGGTCTTCGTCCCGTCGGCCGACCACCGGCTCTACGCCCTCGACACCGCCGACGGCGGCCAGAAGTGGGCCTTCGACGCGGGGGCGCCCGTGCTCAGCGCTCCGCTGGTCACGGAGGTCGGCGGCCGGGAGCGGCTGTTCGTCTCGGCCGGCCGCACGCTCTTCGCGCTGAACGCGGCGAACGGCGAAACCCTCTGGTCGGTGCCCGGCCGCGGCTTCTCCTCCGGCCGCGCCGCGAGCGACGGCACCCGCGTCTACACGGCGGCCGACGACGGCTGGGCCCGCGCCCACGACGCGGAAACCGGTGCGGCCCTGTGGTCGTTCTCCATGGCCACCGGCACCGAGAACCACATCGCGCTCTACAGCGGCTGGGACAACGTCGTCGCGGTCGCGGACGGCGTCGTGATCGTCGGCTCGGTCTCCAGCTCCTGGGCGCTGGACGCCGCCACCGGCGCACTGCGCTGGAAGCTGGCGGGCAGCGCCATGTACGCGCCGACGCTCGTCCTCGGCGACGGCACCGCGCTGTTCACGACGGAGACCGGGGTCATGTCCCGCGTCGAGCTGGCCACCGGCAAGGTGCGCTGGAAGACGGACCTGGCGGTGCGCGTCTTCAACGCCGGTGTGGTGATCGCCGACGGCGTCGCCTGGGCCCAGTCGGCGGACGGCAAGCTGCTCGGGGTCGGCCTGGAGGACGGCACCCGGCAGGGCCGGCTGCAGCACAGCCTGGTCTACTGCTTCAGCACCCCGGCGACCGTCGGTGACGTCCTGATGGTCGGCAACCAGAACGGCCTGGTCACGGGCATCGAACTGCCGTAGTTCCGGGGGATGTCCGGGCCCGTTCCCTCGCGGGGGCGGACCCGGCATCTCAGGCGCGGCGGCGGGACCCGGTCATCGGTTGTGACGTCACGTCACCAGCGCGCGGCGCTTCGCGCACAGGCCCGACCCGGCGGCCCTGCGGCCGCCGTAGTCGCGCCTGGCAGTTGAACCACGGGTCGTTCCTCACTGTACGCGCCATTCATCACAGCGGAACCATGTCCACGACTCCGCAGCGAAAATCTTTGGCCCAGGCTGCCGCAGGGTGTTACGGGGCTGCGCCACCGCGTGCCGAGTGTCAGCAGCGGGCCTTGCGTTTCGCACCCGCTCTGCCCGGCGTCCGGGAAGGCACCCGGGTCCCGCCCCTCAACCGGCAGTCATGACGCGGCATCGTCCAGCAGGTGCGGACCGTTGTTGCGGACGTTGTTGACGGCGGTGGACACCGGGCGGGTGACCAAGTGCCCTTCGGCGGGCGCGGTGAGCAGGGCGCGGAGTTCGTCGGGGTCCTGGTGCTCGGGGTCGAGCCAGGCGTCGTAGTCGGCGGCGCCGATGGTGAGCGGCATCCGCGGGTGGACACGGCCCGCGGCGTCGGTCGCCTCGGTGGTGATGATGGTGCAGGTCGTCCACCACGCGCCGGGCTCGTCGTCACCGGCGACCTCGCGGTCGCGCCAGAACTCGTACAGCCCGGCGAAGGCCATGCCCTGCCCGTGGCCGCCTTCCGGGCTGATGAAGTACGGCTGCTTGTGGGCCTTGGCGGTGTCGGTCGCCGGGACGGCCTGCCACTCGTAGAAGCCGTCGGCCGGCAGCAGGCAGCGGCGCTTGGCGAAGGCCCGGCGGTAGGCGGGCTTCTCGTGCACCGTCTCCATCCGCGCGTTGATCATCTTGGAGCCGACGCCCAGGCTCTTCGCCCACGACGGCACCAGCCCCCACCGCAGCGGCCGCAACTGCCGCTCCAGCGCCCCGGTCCCCCGGTCCACGCCCTCCAGAACGGCCCACACGTCATCGGTCGGCGCCACGTTCCAGTTCGGCGCCACCAGGGCTTCCGGGTTCCACTCGGTGACCCGGAACTGCTGGACCAGGTCTTCGGGACGTCGTGTCGAGACGTATCGGCCGCACATGCCCCCCACCCTGCCACGGTGCTCGGACAGCGGACCGCGCAGGCACGACGCCTTCCCCTGGGTGGGCGCGCGTGCGGTTGCCTCCGGCAAGCCGGTCCGACGTCGGCACGGCTAGTACCCGGTCGTGTTCAACCACCGCAGCGCCCGGACCAGTTCGGCGCCGACGTCGTCACAGTGCGTGATCAGGTCCCGGCCGGCGGATGTGTCGAGCAGGCCTTCACCGGGCGGCAGGGCGGGCAGAGCCTCGTGGCAGTCGAACTCGACGGCGAGGTTGCGGGAGGCGAGGTAGCCCAGACCATGGCGTCGAACGCGTTCGGGCAGCGTGGCGAGATACCGGCGGTGGGCGTCCTCCGCCGGGTCGGACCAGAAGGAGTCCTCGACGAGCCGGTCGAGATGGCCGGCAAGTCCTCGCGGGCAATCGCGAATGGTCTCGATCTTGTCCGGGTCGTGCGTTTCGAGCACCTCGCCGAAGGTCAGCAGGCCGACGACGGTCTCCAGCTGGACGAGCTCGCGCACCTCCGGGTCCACCTCGGACGTGAAAAGCGGTGCACCGCGCAGCTCGGTCGTCGCCTGGTCGTACCGGCGGGCCGACTCCTCGACGGGTGCTGACGCCGCGGCCAGGAACATCGATTCCAGGACGGAGACGTCGATGCCCCACTCCGCGTCGAACGTGAAGCCCAGCAGTGGAGCGCGCAGCCGCCACAGGGCCAGCGCGGCGGCTTGGCGTTGCTGGACGGGGGTGAGGTCGGCCGATGTCACCTCGTCCGGCCGGTCCTTGCGGTCCATCGGCTCCCTCACCTCTGCCTTGGTGCCGGGCAGCCCGCTGTCGCGGCGAAGGGCCCCATGATCGCACGGGCGGGCCACGCGACCGACGGCCTGGCGCATTGAGAAGATCCCGGCATGAAGTTCGACGACCCGGCCGACGTGAGCCGCGTGTGCACGGATCGGCTCGGTGAGGGGGCCGGACGGCAGTTCGCCGCCATGGCCCGCCGCGGTTTCCGGCTGATCCGGCCCACGGACACCGCCGGGCCCACCGGCCGGTGCCGGCTCGGCGGGCCCGCGCTGCTCGACCCCGGGACCCCCTGGCCCGAGCACGACGGCATGCCGCTGTCCCTGCACGCCGTGCTGGACACGGATGCCCTCGCCCCGTGGCTGGGGGACGAACTGCCCGTACGGCCGGGCCTGCTGAACTTCTTCCACCTCGATCCGGACGTGCCGTACGAGGTCCTCCGCTCGCTGGACGTCTCCGGACCGGGCGCTGCCCGCGTGCTCCCCGCCGACCCGGCACGGGCTGTCGGGACGGTCGCGCCCGAACCCGCGAGACGCTACCCCGCCGTACCCGTGCACGCCGGGGAGGTGACCATGCTCCCCGACTGCTGGGACGTCGAGGACGAGGACATCGAGTTCGACAGGGACCAGCACTGGGGTGCGGCATCGGTCGTCCTCAGCGAGATGGGCGATCTCGACGGGAACACCGCCGGCGCCCACTGCGCTTTCGGATGGCCGGACACCTCGTACACCATGAAGGTGACCTCGCGGGACGTCGACGGCCCCGCGGTCCACCTGCTCCAGCTCGCGGAGGATGCGGACCTCGGATGGGGCTGGGGCGACGCGGGCACCTTGTACTACACGATCCCGGTGGGGGCGTTGAGGGCCGGGGACTTCGGCAAGGCCGGGGCGCGGGTCCAGAGCTGCTGACGGCCTCAGGCCGGGGCGCGCGGCCGGGGGTCGAACGCGACCCGGCACACCGCACCGAGTGAGGCGTCGAACCGCACGACGCCTCACTCATGCCCGCGTCATTTCTGGAACTTGTAGCCGACCCCCCGGACGGTGAGCAGATGGCGCGGGCTCGCCGGGTCCGACTCGATCTTGATGCGCAAGCGCCGCATGTGCACATCGACGGTCTTGCCGTCACCGAAGTGGTCCGTGCCCCACACCTGGTCCAGGATCTGCTGCTTGGTGAGAACCCGGCCGGCGTTCCGCAGCAGGATGCGCAGGAGGCCGAACTCCTTCAACGGGAGGTACACCTCCTCTCCGTTCACCGTGATGAGGTGCTGCTCGACGTCCATCCGGACGGGCCCCACCTCAAGAATGTCCAGAGGAACGTGGTCCAGTTTGCCCCGGCCACGCAGCACGGCGCGGATCCGGGCGATGAGTTCGCGACTGGAGAACGGCTTGGTCACATAGTCGTCCGCGCCCATTTCCAGTGCCACGACCTTGTCGATCTCGCTGTCCTTGGCGGTGACCATGATCACGGGCACGTTGGACGTCTGGCGGACTCTGCGGCAGACCTCGAGTCCGGGGACCTCCGGGAGGATCCAGTCCAGAAGGATCATGTCGGCGCCCTCTGTGCCGAACTGGCTCAGCGCGTCCGGACCGGTGTCCGCGACGGCGACTTCGAATCCCTCCGTACGCAGCAGGAGGGACAGGGCGGTACTGATCGCCTCGTCGTCCTCCACGACAAGAATCCGGGTCACAAGAACCTCCGGGGCCGGCACGGGTTTGTAGGTGCACGGGAGACCGATCGTCGCGCCGCCGGCAGCGCCGCGCCGTCCGACACCGCTCCCCCGGCACCCCGGGGGCCCGCGATTCGACGGCGGCGCCACTCACCAGGGCCGCCCCCGACGGGAAGCACTCCTCCTGTCACCGCCACACCACCGGCGCGACCCACGTCCCGGTCTCCCGCCTCGCCCACCGCGGTTGCCCCATCGTCACCCTCGCGCCATCGGCCCTGGCCGCACGACGCGAACCGGCCCCCACGTACCCCGTCACAACGCTCCCCAGTCCATCAAGATGCAGCAATGATTCATTCATCATTAAGGATAGATTCACTCGATGGAGGTTGCCGCACCCTCATTGGCACCTCCCGACGTACGGAGACAGCCCAAGGCATGCGAACTCCCGCAAAACGGAAGCGGAAGCGCGAGCATTGACAGGTATGCGTCAGTAAGGTTTCCTTTCAATCCGGTGGCCACCCCTGTCCCACCCGTTCGGACGTTCTCCAACGATCGGAAGAGGTGCCCCCATGACGCGTACTCGCTTTCGCCTGGGCCTCGCGGCCCTCGGCGTCGCCGCGGCCACGCTGACCGCGACGGTCGGCGTCGGCGCGACCGCATCGAACGCCGCCGGCGCCACGCAAGCCGTAGCGGCCGCGGGACCGACCGCGGCCCAGCTGCTCGCCAAGGCGCAGAACTGCACACCCGCCTCGAACGGCAAATATGCGACGGACGACGGCGGAGCCGCGACCGTGCAGATCTGCAAGAACGGTTCCGCGTACACCTGGACGTCGGACATGGACATCGACTGCGACGGCGTCGGCACGACGCACTGCAACGCCGCGACCGACCCCTGGTACCAGCCGCAGACGTCCTTCGAGACCTCCACCGGCCAGCCCTTCACCTCGGAGACCACGCACTACTACGTCGTGCCCCTGCCGAGCAGCCGCTTCAACTACCAGTCCGCGGGCATCTCGCCGGGCAGCGTGGCCGCCGTGGTCTACAACGGCAGGGTCGTCTACGCCACGTTCGCCGACGAGGGCCCGGACAACATCATCGGCGAGGGCTCCTACGCGCTGGCCACCGCGCTCGGCATCGACCCCAACCCCGCCACGGGCGGCACCGAGGGCCCGGTGACGTTCATCGTCTTCCCCGGCAAGGTCGCGAGCCCGATCGAGAGCAACACCGCCATCGACAACGTGGGGTCCTCCGCGGCCACCACCTGGGTCGGCGGCACCACCCCGCCGCCCGGCGGCACGGGGCCGATCCGCTCCGGGTACGCCGGCAAGTGCGTGGACATCGCCGGCGCGGCCTCCGCCAACGGCACCGCGGTCCAGCTCTACGACTGCAACGGCACCGACGCCCAGAAGTGGACCGTCGGCAGTGACGGCACCGTGCGGGCGCTCGGCAAGTGCATGGACGTCGTCGCCGCCGGCACCGCCAACGGCGCGAAGGTGGACCTGTACGACTGCAACGGCACCGGGGCGCAGGTCTGGCAGAAGTCCGGCAGCACGCTGGTCAACCCGCAGTCCGGCAAGTGCCTGGACGCCACCGGGCCGAGCTCGGCCAACGGCACCCGCCTGCAGATCTGGAGCTGCGCCGGCTCGACCAACCAGCAGTGGACACTGCCCTCCTGACGCATCGGCAGATCACTCGGACCGCCCGGCGGGCGGCACAGCGGGGCCTCCCGTGCGGCTCGGGGTCGTCGGGACCGGCGAGCACCGGGAGGCCCCGCGTCCGCACGGAACCGTGGTCCGCGTCACACCGCCGTCGCCGTCCCGCCCGGAAAGCCCGGAAAGGCGGCCCCGGCGGGTAAACTTCCGGCGAGCAGCGCCGTCGCCCGGGCGTCGGCGCCCGGCGCCGGCACGCACGACGCACCTGGGACCCCCGCGCCGAAGGGACGGGGCCGTCGCTGCCGGTCACCATCTTGTCTTCGGCTCGTTCTGGCGACTCCCCGGCCGCACCGCCCCACCGGGAATGCCTCGATGCGCTGCCCCGTCGAGGAAGGTCCCCCATGAACCGTTCGCCCCGCAACGACCACCGCTCCGGCCAGGCGGGGCGTTCCCGTCAGCAGGTTCCCGGGCGCCCGGCCGGTACGGGCCGCCCCGCGGCGGCCCCGCGAGGCGAGTTCGCGGCACCCGAGACGGTCACTCCCGGTCTGCCCCCGGTCGCGGGGTTCGCGGAGCTGGGACTCCCGTCGCCCCTGCTCACGACCCTGACCGCGCTCGGCGTGGAGCAGCCGTTCCCCATCCAGGCGGCCACGCTGCCGAACGCGCTGGCCGGCCGCGACGTCCTGGGCCGGGGCCGCACCGGCTCCGGCAAGACCCTGGCCTTCGGCCTGGCGCTGCTGGCCCGCACCGCGGGACAGCGTGCCGAGCCCAAGCGGCCCCGTGCCCTGGTCCTGGTGCCGACGCGGGAGCTGGCCCAGCAGGTCACCGAGGCACTCACCCCGTACGCCGAGGCGCTGGGCCTGCGGCTCGCCACCGTGGTCGGCGGTCTGTCGATCGGCCGGCAGGTCGGCGCGATCCGGGCCGGGGCGGAGGTCGTCGTCGCCACGCCCGGCCGCCTGAGCGACCTCGTCGGACGCCGTGACGCGCATCTGGACCACGTGCGGATCACGGTCCTGGACGAGGCCGACCAGATGGCCGACCTGGGCTTCCTGCCGCAGGTGACCGAGCTGCTGGACCTGGTGCGCCCCGACGGCCAGCGGATGCTGTTCTCCGCGACCCTCGACCGGAACATCGATGACCTGGTCCGCCGCTACCTCACCGATCCGGTGGTCCACTCGGTCGACCCCGCGGCCGCGGCCGTCGTCGCCATGGAGCACCACGTGCTGTACGTGCACGCCGCCGACAAGTTCGCCGCCGCCACGGAGATCGCCGCCCGGGACGGCCGGGTGATCATGTTCCTGGACACCAAGCACGCCGTCGACCAGTTCACCCGGCACCTGGAGGGTTCGGGCGTGCCCGCGGAGGGCCTGCACAGCGGGAAGTCCCAGCCGCAGCGCACGCGGGCGCTCGCCCGCTTCAGGACCGGCGAGGTGACGACCCTGGTGGCGACCGACGTCGCCGCCCGCGGCATCCACATCGACGATCTGGATCTCGTGGTGAACGTCGATCCCCCCGCCGAGGCCAAGGACTACCTCCACCGCGGTGGCCGGACCGCCCGCGCCGGGCGCTCGGGCACGGTGGTGACTCTCGTCACCTCCCACCAGCGCAGCGCCGTGACCAGGCTCATGTCCGACGCCGGTATCCGCCCCACGATCACCCAGGTGCGTTCCGGCGAGGCCGCGCTGAGCCGGATCACCGGGGCCCAGGCCCCCTCCGGAGTCCCCGTCGCCGGTGCGGCGCCCGTGAAGGCGCCGGCGCGCGGCGGTGCTCCCTTCCGCGGCCTGGGCACGCGGCCCGGGAAGGAGTCGCGCAAGGCGGCCGAGGCCCGGCAGATGGCCGCGGCCCGCGAGGCCGCACGGATCCGCCGGGGCAACTGACGCAAGGCACCGGGGTCGCGGCGCCCTTGCGCCGCCGGTGCCGCGTCAGATCACGCGCTGGCTCCGGGAGTTGCCCGGCCTCCCGGCGTAATCCTCCAGGCAGACACCCCGTCGGCGACTCCCGGGCCGGGGCGCGGTCTTGGCCGGGGGTACCGCGGCGCGGTACGGTTTTCCGGATACGACGACGGCATGACGGAATCCGGTGGAATCCCGGGACGGTCGCGCCACTGTGAACCAGACCGGCCTCAGGGCCGGAACGCCTGGTGAGTCAGACCCGCAGCCGACGTCCTGTGCACCACCGAGATGGGACGCGAACTCCCGAGGAGGACCTGCCATGGCGCAGCCTGTCGCCCAGCCGCCAGTCACCACCCACGTCATACCGGCCAAGCTGCCGCTGAAGGACATCGCCCCGTGGGCGGTCTTCATCGGCGTCCTCATGCTGATCCTGCTGTACTTCGTCGGTGCCGAGCAGGGCGCCACCTCCGTCGTCAACGGCGCGGACGTCCACGAGTGGGTGCACGACGCCCGCCACCTGCTCGGCTTCCCCTGCCACTGACGAGGACCTCGCGCAGCCATGAACTCCGCAACCGTGAGGAACCTCCTCGTCCGCGGCATGCTCGCCGGCCTGGTCGCCGGCGCGCTGGCCCTCCTTGTCGCCTACTTCCTCGGTGAACCCAGCGTCGACAACGCCATCGGCTTCGAGGAGGCGCACGCCTCCGGGCACGAGCACGAGGTCGAACTCGTCAGCCGCCACCTGCAGTCCACCGCGGGGCTGGCCACCGGCATCCTGCTCTACGGCGTCGCCTTCGGCGGAATCGCCGCGCTGGCCTACTGCTTCGCGCTCGGACGCGTCGGCCGCTTCTCCGCCCGTGCGACAGCCCTGCTGCTGTCGGGCTGCGCGCTGCTGGCGGTCTACGTCGTCCCGTTCCTCAAGTACCCGGCCAACCCGCCGTCGGTGGGCGATCCGGACACCATCGGCAAGCGCACCACGCTGTACTTCCTGATGATGGTGCTCAGCGTACTGCTGGCGATCGCCGCCGTGATCGTCGGCAAGCGCCTGGCACCCCGCGTGGGCACCTGGTACGCCACGGTCGTCGCGGTCGGGGCGTTCGTCGTCGCCATCGGGCTGGCCTACGCGTTCCTGCCGGTCATCAACGAGGTGCCCGCGGACTTCCCGGCCACGCTGCTGTGGCGGTTCCGCCTGTCGGCCCTGGCCATCCAGCTGACGCTGTGGGGCGGCTTCGGCCTCCTCTTCGGGGAGCTGGCGCAACGCCTGCTGTCCCCCCGGCCCGCGCCGTCCGCGTCCGGCCGGGCGGTACCGGCGGCCAACTGAGGCATCACCCGTCGAGAGGGCCCGCGGAACCGTCCGCGGGCCCTCTCGCGTTCAGGACGCGGGGAGTTCGGAACGGACGGTACGGGCCGCCGCGACCAGGTTCTCCAGGGAGGCGCGGGTCTCCGCCCAGCCGCGGGTCTTCAGCCCGCAGTCGGGGTTGACCCACAACCGCTCGGCGGGGATGGCCTCCAGACCCTTCCTCAGCAGGGCGGCCGCCTCGTCCACGCCCGGCACGCGCGGCGAGTGGATGTCGTAGACGCCGGGCCCGGCCTCGCGCGGGTACCCGTGCGCGGCGAGTTCGCGGGCGACCTGCATGTGGGAGCGGGCGGCCTCCAGGCTGATGACGTCGGCGTCGAGGTCGTCGATCGCCGCCACGATGTCACCGAACTCGGCGTAGCACATGTGGGTGTGGATCTGCGTGTCCGGACGCACGCCACTGGTGGTCAGCCGGAACGCCTCGGTGGCCCAGGCCAGGTAGCCGGCGCGGTCGGCGGAGCGCAGCGGCAGCGTCTCGCGCAGGGCGGGCTCGTCGACCTGGATGACCGGCGTTCCCGCGCGCTCCAGGTCGCCGACCTCGTCGCGCAGGGCCAGGGCGACCTGGCGCGCGGTATCGGCGAGGGGCTGGTCGTCGCGGACGAAGGACCAGGCGAGCATGGTGACCGGACCGGTGAGCATGCCCTTCACCGGCCGGTCGGTGAGCGAGCGGGCGTAGGCCGTCCACCGCACGGTCATGGGCTCGGGGCGGGAGATGTCCCCGGCGAGGACCGGCGGACGGACGTAGCGCGTGCCGTAGGACTGCACCCAGCCGTGCTGGGTGGCGAGGTAGCCGGTGAGCCGCTCGGCGAAGTACTGGACCATGTCGTTGCGTTCGGCCTCGCCGTGCACGAGGACGTCCAGCCCGGTCTTCTCCTGGAAGGAGATCACCTCGCCGATCTCGGCCTTGATGCGCTCCTCGTACTGCGCCTCGCCGATCCGGCCGGCCCGCAGATCGGCCCGTGCCGTGCGGAGTTCCGCGGTCTGCGGGAACGAGCCGATGGTGGTGGTCGGCAGCAGGGGCAGGCCGAGGTGGGCGCGCTGGGCCGCCGCCCGCTCGCCGTACGGCTGCGAGCGGCGGGCGTCGGCGCTCGTGACCGCCGCGGCCCGTGCCCGTACGGCCGGGTCGTGGGTGATGGGCGACGAGGCGCGGGACGCCAGGGCGGCGCGGTTGGCGGCGAGTTCCCCGGCGATGGTGCCGGTTCCCCGGCTCAGTCCCTTGGCGAGGGTGACGACCTCGGCCGTCTTCTGCCGGGCGAAGGCCAGCCAGCGCAGGATCTGGGGGTCGATGTCGCGCTCGGCGGCGGTGTCGAGCGGCACGTGCAGCAGGGAGCACGAGGCGGCCACGTCGACCCGGTCGGCCAGTCCCAGCAGCGTGCCGAGGGTGGCGAGGGACTTCTCCAGGTCGTTGACCCAGATGTTGCGTCCGTCCACGACGCCGGCCACCAGGCGCTTGCCGGGCAGGCCGCCCACCGCGGCGAGCGCGTCCAGGTTGGCGGCGGCCGCCCCGGTGAAGTCGAGCGCGAGCCCGTCCACCGGTGCCTTGGCGAGCACCGGCAGGGCCTCGCCGAGCCGGTCGAAATAGGAGGCCACCAGGAGCCTCGGCCGGTCCTCGAGAGCGCCGAGGCGCCCGTACGCCCGCTCCGCGGCGCCGAGTTCGGCGGCGGTGCGGTCCTGCACGAGCGCCGGCTCGTCGAGCTGCGCCCAGCCGGCCCCCGCGGCACGCAGATCGGCCAGGACCTCCGCGTACACCGGCAGCAGCCGGTCGAGGAGGGAGAGCGGCTCGAAGTCCGCGGGGGCGCCGGGGGCGGGCTTGGCGAGCAGGAGGTAGGTCACGGGGCCGACGAGGACCGGCCGGGGCGCGAGGCCGAGGGCGAGGGCCTCCTTGACCGCCTCGACCTGCCGGGACGAGTCGGCCGCGAACACGGTGTCCGGACCGAGCTCGGGGACGAGGTAGTGGTAGTTGGTGTCGAACCACTTCGTCATCTCGAGCGGTGCCGTGTCCTGGGTGCCGCGCGCCATCGCGAAGTAGCCGTCGAGCGCGTCGGCGGCCACGGCCTCCCGGTGCCGCGCGGGGACGGCGCCCACCATCACGGTGGTGTCGAGGACGTGGTCGTAGTACGAGAAGTCGCCGGTCGGCACGTCGTGCACGCCGGCCTCGGCGAGCCGCCGCCAGTTCGCGCGGCGCAGTTCGGCGGCGGTGGCCCGGAGGGCGTCGGCGGTGACCCGGCCCTTCCAGTACCCCTCGACGGCCTTCTTCAGCTCCCGGTTGCCGCCCTGGCGGGGGTAGCCGTACACGGTGGGCCGTGCTGCCGCGGCTGCGGACTTGGTGGTCACGGAGATCTCCTTCGCGAGATGAATCCCTGAGATCCCGGATACGGGGCGAGAGCGCGAAGGCGATGCAGACCGGCGGCCGGGACACGCGCGTCGGGGCGCGGTCGTCCGCCAGGTATGTACGCCGACCCGCCCTCGAGGTCACCGGGATGTCCGCGCGCGTTCGGTCGCGCACGGGCAGCGGGCAGGTCTTCGGACTCGCGGGCACGCCTGCCGGGGGCAGACACCTACTGGCCGTCGCTTCCCAGACCCGGCCGGGCCCAGTGCGTATGACGGCGCTCGTTCCCACTCACCGCTGCGGGGCAGTCCCGGATTCCCACCGGGTTCCCTCTTGCGACGCGTCCCGCCTGGCGGACGGGGGCGAACCAGCTGCGTCCGCCAGCCTACGGCTCCCGGGGCCGCCATGGGCGACGGTGCCCGTATTCCGGGACGGCGGGTCGCGACGGCGGGTCAGCGGTGGGACAGCCTCCGCCCTCGGCGCAACACCCGTTCCGCCAGGACGACGTTGACGATCGCGGCGCACGTCAGCAGCACCACGTTCAGCGTCGCACTGCCGAGGCTCAGCCAAGCGGCTTCCTCACCGCCCGGCCCGGCCACGGGGGACCAGATCCCGCCGACCGCGGAGAGCGCCGCATAGCCCCCGTACATCGCCGGCAGCGCCACGGCCCCCGCGGGCAGGGTCAGCGCGACCGCGAGCAGGTAGTAGACGGCCTGCTCGTGAACGGCCCCTGCCACGGCGAGGCCCCCGATCAGCACGACGTACGCCGCCGCGGCGGCTCTCCCCACCCTGCGCTTCATGTCCGCCCCCACCGTGCGCGCTTCGGCCCCCGACCATCGTAGGGCGGGTACCGAACAGGGATCTCGGTCGACGGATGAACAACGGGTCGCCCGGGAGCCGCTGTTGCCGAGGGGCGGGAAGCCCGGCCGATCTGGCCGGCACATTGGAGTCGCCCCTAAGGCCGCATCCCGAACAGGAAGCGGGTCGTGCGCGTGCGGCGGACCAGGAGCTCGTAGGCGGTGAGGGTGAGGACGAGGGCGATCGCCACGAGCACGGCGTACTCGACGGGGATCGGCGCGGACCAGCCGGTCACGACGTAGGCGACGGCGACCACGATCGGCTGGTGCAGGACGTACAGCGGCAGCACGGCCGCGGCGAGGTAGCCGTAGAGGCGCCGGCGCGTCGTCGGGGCCGGGTGCGGCGCCGCAGGCGGTTGCTCGCGCCGCCGGCGGTCGAGGAGGCCCGGGATGGCGACCACCAGGCACCATCCGGCCGCACCGAACAGCGCCCGGGAGACGGTGGCCAGCATGGTCATCTCGGTGAACGGCTCGTCGGCCAGGGCGAAGCCGGGGCCGGCGGCCGCGAACAGCAGGGCGCCGAGCCAGGCCGCCGTCCCGGCATCGCACCGCATCGCGGTGCGGAAGCGGTCGTCGCCGGCGAGCGCGAAGCCGGCGACGAAGAACAGCAGGTACGACCAGCGGTGCCAGCCCGCGTACTCCTCCTCCAGCCGCGCGAAGGCACAGATCGCCGCGAACACCAGGGCCGGCAGGAGCACCAGGCCCCGCCGGTGCAGGGTCGCCTCCGCCACCCGGTCGCCGATGCGACGGACGCCCGCACGCGGCAACCACCGGTAACACGGCACCAGCATGAGGGAGAACGCCAGGAGGAGCACGACGAACCACAGGTGGCCGGTCTCGAAGTGCTCGCCCTGGACGAGGAAGGGGAACTCCGCGGGCTCCAGGTGCACGTCGAAGAAGCGGGGCAGGAAGCCGAGGTACGACTCGTGGTAGCCGGGGTCGGCCGCGCGCAGCCGCAGCCACTGCGGCAGCGGGTTCAGCGCGAGGGTCGCGAAGACCAGCGGAACGCCGAGCCGCAGCAGCCGCTCCCTGGCGAAGCCGCCCGCACCGCGGCGCCGGAGCGAGTGCCAGGCGCCGAGGCCGGAGATGAGGAACAGCAGCGGCATGGCCCAGACGACCCCGAACCCGGCGATGATCAGGACGGCTCCGGTGGTCTCGGCGTTCTTGACGTAGAAGTCGTCGTCGGCGGCGAAGACGAGCGCCGAGTGGAAGAAGACCAGCCCGATCACGACCAGCATCCGGATCGCGTCCAGCTCCGGCCGCCGCTGCGGTAGCGGTGCCTGCACAGGTTCCGCGCGCGTCGCCATGTCGGTGCCCCCCTGTCGCCGGTACGTGACCAGTGTTGGAAAGGCGGCCGTCGGGCGCCACCCCCGCGACGCAGGACGTACGGCAGTGCGGGGGACATCACGCTCCGCTACGGCCGGACGCGGTGGCCACGGGAGCCGCTGGTCGCGGGAGGGCGGCCGGCGAGCGACCGTGGAAGGGGACGACGCGGCAAAGGACGGTTCCATGCCTGGTGTCTTCGGCAAGAGAAGCGGCGACCAACCGTGGCTGCCGCGATGGGCGCGCAAGCTGAAGATCACCGGCTACGCGCTGGTCCTGATGAGCGTGGCCGCCGACTTCGCGGTGGGGACGAATGTCACCTTCTCCCCGGTGCTCGCCGCTCTCCCGGTGCTGGCGAGTGCGGGTGCCCGCCGGGCGACGGTCCCGGCGGCGGCGGGAGCGGTCGCGTGCGGCCTTTTCGCCGCCCTGGCGATCTACGACGTCGGCGTGCCCGCCGTCGTCCTGGCGACCGCGGCGGCCACGATCGTGGCGACCACCTTCTTCAGTTGCGCAGGCGTCGTGGTGGTGGCCAGCCAGGAACGGGAGTTGGCCAAGGTGCACACGGTCGCCGAGGCGGCACAGCGTGCGCTGCTGAGGCTGGTGCCGCGACGACTGGGGCCGCTGGTGATGGCGGTGCGCTATGTGGCGGCAGAGGCAGAAGCACACATCGGAGGTGATCTGTACGAGGCGATACCCACCAGCTACGGAGTGCGCCTGATCATCGGGGACGTACGCGGAAAGGGCCTGGCCGCCGTGGAGACCGCCGCCGACGTGCTCGGGGTGTTCCGCGAGGCCGCGCGGGCGGAACCGGAACTGGCGGAGGTCGCCAAGCGGCTGGACGCGGCGCTGGTCCGCCGCCCGGCGAGGGAGGAGTTCGTCACGGCGGTACTGGTCAGCGTCCCGGACGCCCCTGGACCGGCGGCCGTGGTCAACTGCGGGCACCCGCCGCCGCTGCTCCGGCACGCGGGCAGCTGCCGCGAGGTGATCCCGTCGGTCGCCGCGCCGCCGCTGGGGCTGCAGGGGCTGGTGGGCAGGGACTACCGCGCCTGCCCCGTCCCGTTCGTCAGCGGCGACCTGCTGCTGCTCTACACCGACGGCGTGGCGGAGGCACGGGACGCCGCGAACCGCTTCTATCCGCTGACCGCGCGGCTGAGCGCCCTGCCCGCCACCGACCCGGAAGACCTGCTGGACGACCTGCTCTCGGACGTCCGCGCCTACGTCGGCTCCGAACTCACGGACGACGCGGCTCTGCTGGCCGTCCGCCGGGTGTGAACCGTAAGAAGGGCGTCAAAGGTGTCGCTGCCGGCGGGCCCCCCGCGCAGTACGGAACGTAATGTCGGACGCATGAGGCGATCGCCTCCCTTTGTCATGGTTCCTGGAGCGTGGCACGGCGGCTGGTCCTGGCAGCCCGTGGCCCGGCTCCTGAGGGCCGCGGGGAACGAGGCGGTGACGCTGACCCTTCCCGGTCTCGCCGACGGCGACGACACCGTGACCCCTCGCCCGGAGGACGCCGTACGCCACATCGTCCGCCACGTGGAGCGTCTCGGAGCGGAGCGCGTCGTCCTGGTCGCGCACAGCTGGGGCGGCTACCCGGTGACGAACGCGGCGTTCGCGCTGGGGAGGCGGGTCGCCGCGGTGATCTACTGCAACGCCCTCCTGCCGGCGCCGGGCAGGAGCACGTTCGACGAACTCCTGCCGGAGATGCAGCCCGGGGTGCGCAAGCTGCTGGACTCGCCCGCCCATGCGTGGCCGATCGACGTCGACTTCGTCCGGACGTACCTTCTCCAGGGCCGGTCCGAGGACCTGCAACGCCTCGTCGCGGCTCTCGTCACTCCCATGCCGGGCCACTACGAGACCGAGCCCTTCGGCGCCCCCGATCCGACATCGCTCGGCATCCCCCTGCTCTACCTCCTCAGCAGGGACGACCGGGCGCTGCCACGGCCGGGTGCGGAGTTCGCCGCACGGCTCGGCATGCGCCCGGTCATGATCCCCGGCCCCCACGACGCCCTGATCACGCACCCCGAAGAAGTGGCCCGGGCCATAGGGGACTTCGTCGCACGTCGCGTGTGACCGCCGTCACCCGCCCCCGAGCGGGGCGGCAGGGCGGCGTCAGAATCCGTTCACCGGGCAACAGAATCGCGTACCGGAGGGCGTGCCGGACCAGGGGGCGGGAACCGGCGGTGACATGATGGCTACGCGGTGCCCCGACAAGCTGGTCACCGCCCATGGCGACCGCCCCGGGCAGGGAGCCGGGGAGAACGGAACGACCCGGGGAGGGAAGGCTCGTGGTGCGGGAAAGTCGTGGGATGCGGCAGGCGGCGGTCCTCGACGTGGGCTGCCACAGCGCCCTGTTGACGGTGGTGCGGCGATCGAAGGACGGCGTGCTGGAGCCGGTGCTCTCCCACAAGGTGCGGCTGGGGCTGCACCACAGCCTGGGCCCGGAGGGCCAGTTGCGTCGGTCCGGGGTCAGGACGGTGCAGGAGGCGGTGGCCGAAGTGGTCGCCGCGCACCCGAGGCTCCGGCTGCCGGAGGTCTTCGCGTTCGCGACCTCCGTCATCCGGGACGCGCCCAACTGCGACGACGTCATCGAGCGGGTGGCGGACACCACCGGCGTCCAGCTGCGGGTGCTGCCCGGCGAGGAGGAGGCGCGGCTGGCCTATGCGGCAGCGCGCCGCTGGGCGGGTCCCGTCGACGGACCGCTGCTCGTCCTGGACATCGGCGGCGGCACCGTGGAGATCGCCTCCGGCACCGACGCCCGGCCCCGGACGGTGCACTCGCTGCCGCTGGGCGCCCGTACCGTCACACGCAAGCACCTGTCCGGCGGCACCGCCGCGTCCGCGAAGCAACTGGCCGAGGTGCGGCGGGAACTGCGCCGGTACCTGGGGACGGTGGCCGGGCTGCCCCGCGCCGAGCCGGACGGAGCGGTCCTGGCGTGCTCCAAGACCTTCACCCAGCTCGCCCGGCTCGCGGCGGGCCGTGACAAGCGCGGCCGCACGCCGGAGCGGCTGACCCTGCCGGCCCTGCGGGAGGCGATCCCGCTGCTGGCGGCCACGACGCCGGGGAGCCGGGACAAGCTGCCGGGGATCTCCGCGCACCGCGCCGGGCAGTCCCTGGCCGGGGCGCTCGTGGCGGAGGCCCTGATGGAGGCCTGCGAGGCCCGCAGCGTGACCATCTGCCCGTGGTCCACCCGCGAAGGGCTCCTGCTCGAACGCCTCGGCGCCCCGTCCGAGAACTGACACACGGTCACGCCCTCCGGACGGGGCGTACCGGGACTTGCCGTTGTCCGCGCCAAATCCCGTGCACTGCGGAGCCTTTCAGGCCCCATCGGTCGGAAGCGCGTACAGCCCGGGGAGGTTGACCACGATCGCCTCCTGGGTGCTGCGGGCGATGACGACCACGGCCTCCTCGGCGGGATCGGGGTTCTCCTCCCGGTGCGGCACGAACGGCGGGACGAAGATGTAGTCGCCCGGTGCGGTGCGCAGCCGTACCTCACCGGGTTGCTCGCCGGAACCGTCGAGGAAGACGAACTCGGGGTGCCCGCTCACCACGTAGATGGCGGTCTCGGACTCGCCGTGGTGGTGGTCGGAGGACGATGTCGCGGGGGCCACATGGGTCTGGCCCATCCACAGTTTCTCGGATCCCACGGTCTTCCCGCTGACGGCGGCGAACCGCCGCATCCCGCCGGTCTGCGCCGTCCCGTCGTCCAGGGAGTCCGCGCGGATGTGGTGCAACCGGGAGCGCAGGGGCGTCGCCCCGTGCCCGGGGGTGTCGGGGAGATGGGGGTGGAAGCCCTCACCGGGGTTCGTCAACGGCTCGCTCATGCCGGGACGGTAGAGCTGCCCCGAAAAGGATGTCAAGAAGTGTCCATTGCCCTTCACCTGCGGCAATACTGCCGCAATGTGGCGGGCGAACCGCACGGGCCCTGGTCGGCCGCCTCAGGTCCGGCATGATGTGCCCATGCATATCTCCGCGAAGGCGGACTACGCCACGCGTGCTCTCCTGGAGCTCGCCTGTGAGCCCGCCCGTCCCCTGACGTGCGAGGCGATCGCCTCCTCGCAGCAGATCCCCTTCCGCTTCCTGAAGTCCGTGGTGGGCGAGTTGCGCAAGGCCGGGCTGGTGCTCAGTCAGCGCGGTTGCGAGGGGGGTTACTGGCTCGGCCGGCCCGCCGGGGAGATCACCCTCCTGGACGTCTCACTCGCCGTGGACGGCGAGTTGATCACCCTGCGGGGCGAGTCGCCGGCCGGGCTCGACTACCCCGGTGCCGCCTCGGGACTGCCCGGCGTGTGGCGCCAGGTCGAGGCGAGTGCGGCGGCGATCCTCGGCGGGGTGACCCTGCTGTCGCTGCTGCCGGCGGACGCCGCGGGACAGCCGGCCCGGAAGGGAGCCGCGTGACGGCCGGACTTCCCCCGCCCGCGGTGGAGGTGGTCGAGTACACCGATCCGCTGTGTCCGTGGGCCTGGGGATCGGAGCCCGTCTTCCGCAGGCTGAGGGCGGCGCTGGCCGGGCGGGTCCACTGGCGCCGCGTGTACTGCCTGCTGTTCGACCTCGACGACGATCCGGCCCCCGACCCCGCCGCGGAGACGGCCTGGTACAGGGCCTACGTCGAGGGGATCAGCGCCCACACCCGGGCACCGCGGGCGCCGCGGCTGGACCGCGTGGCGGCGAGTTCCTGGCCGTCCTCGCTGGCGGCCAAGGCCGCGGAGTTCCAGGGCGGCGAGGTGGCGGAGCGGGTGCTGCGCCGTCTACGGGAGACCGTGTTCGTCCTGGGAGAACCGGCGGACACGCCCGCGCTGGCGCTGGCCGCCGTGCGGGGCGTGCCCGGTCTCGACCTGGAACGGCTGTCGGCCGACGCGGCGTCCGCCGAGATACGGGAGCGGGTGCGCGCCGACCGGGCGGAGGCGCGGCGCCCGGTGCGGGACGTGCTGTCGGTGTCCGGCCGCTCGCCGCATCCCGGCGGCGCGAAGGAGACCGGCGACGGCGGGTACCGGTACGCGCTGCCGACGCTGCTCGTCCGCACCCCGGCGGGGCACCGAGTGGTGCCGGGCTGGCGGACCTACGAGGAGTACACCGCGGCGGTGGAGGAGCTGCGCCCGGGGCTGACGGCCGCCGCGCCCCCGCTCCCGCCGGCGCAGGCCCTGCGTCACTACCGCAGCCTCACCGGCCCGGAGCGCGAGCTGCTGGCGGAAGGCCCGTGGCCCCCGCCGGAGGCGGTCCGGGTGAACACCGGGAACGGCCCTTTGTGGCTGCACTTCGAGGAGGCCGCCGTGCACCCGGCGACCCGCGGCGGCGCACACTTGCTGAGCCGAACGGCCTCTGACGGGCGATCAGGACCGCGTCCCGACCAATGAGACACCAATTGGTGTCTATTGACAGCCGTTCGCGGCGGTCGCCAGGATGTGCAACATGCTCACGACGCACCCCGGTGTGGTGTGCCGCTACGTGGACCTGCGGCGCACCTCCAGCGCTCTCTGTCGCTGACCGGCCGCAGCCCCGGCCCACAGGCGCCTGACCCCTTCCGTCGGCGCCGGCCGTCCCGCCGCTCAGCCGCCGCGGGCGCCCGTCGCCCGCGCCGCCCCCGCGCTTCGCCGCCTTCCCTCGCCCTTCACCCGGTGAGCCCCCGCGTACCTGCCGACGCCCTGCCCTGAGCGCGGCGTGCCCCGATGTGTGCGTCCGTGCGCACAGGCACGTCCGGAGGGGCACGAGCCGGCTCCGGCGCGAGTGCGAACCGCGCCCGCCGCCGCGCCCCCGCCCGTCCCGAGACGGGCCAGGGCCCTCGCAGAAAGCCTTGAGATGCCCGGACGACTCAGCACCCGCCCTTCCGGAACCGACCCGCGATCCGCCCGGCGACCGGCCCGGCCGCGCGCCGCGGCCCTCGGCACGGCACTTGTCTGCGTACTCGCCCCCGCCCTCAGCGCGTGCGGCGACGGCACGGGTGCCACTGGCGCCGGCGCCACGCTGAAGTGGGCCTCGTCGTACTTCCCCGCGCATTGGGACCCGGTGGTGTCGGGCAGCGGCGCCCAGTTCCGCGAACTCGCCCTGGTGTACGCATCATTGACGCGCACCGACGAGAACGGCAAGGCCGTCCCCGACCTCGCCGAGAGCTGGGAGTACAACGCCGCCGGCGACGAGATCACCTTCCACCTGCGCCCCGGCGTGAAGTTCAGCGACGGCGAGCCGGTCGACGCGGCCGCCGTCAAGGCGGCCGTCGAACGGGCCAAGAAACAGCAGAACTCGGCGCTCTTCGGCGACCTGACCTCGATCGGGTCCGTGGACGCCGAAGGACTGGACGCCGTCGTCCACCTCACCCAGGTCGACTACCAGATCCCGCAACTGCTCGGTCAGCGTGTGCTGCAGATCGCCAGCCCCAAGGCGGCCGCGCACCCGGAGAAACTGGACCAGGATCCCGTCGGCGCCGGCCCCTTCGTCGTCGAGCAGCTGATTCCCGGCACCAAGGTGCTGCTGAAGAAGAACCCGGACTACTGGGACGCGAAGAACATCCACATCGACGACGTCGAACTGGTCTCGGCCCCCGACGCGTCGACCGTGGTCTCCGGACTGCAGACCGGCGTCTACAACTTCGCCGACATCAAACCGAGTCAGGCGGACGCCGCCAAGAAGGCCGGCCTCGACGTCTTCGTCCAGCCCGGCTACAACGCGTCGAACATCAGCCTCAACATCAACAAGGCGCCGTTCGACGACGACAGGGTCGTCGACGCCGTCCGCCACGCGGTCGACCGCAAGGAGTTCGTGGACAAGCTGACCTTCGGCTACGGCGAGGCGACCGACCAGCCGTTCCCCAAGGGCTACGTGGCCTACGACCCGCGGTCGGAGAACGCCTACCCGTACGACCCGGCGACATCCAGGAAGCTGCTCGCCGAGGCGGGCCACAGGCCGGGGGACATCAAGCTCGACCTGGTCATCCCCGCGGAGGACCCGCAGGCCGAGATCGTCCAGTCGCAGCTGGGCGCCGTCGGCATCACCGTCAGCATCAAGATCGACAAGAACTGGGCCACCCCCTTCTTCGCCAAGGACCTGACGTTCTCGCTCTACGGCACCACGGGACGCGACTCCGCCGCGCAGACGCTCACCGCCCACTTCGGCCCCGACGGCCCGCTCAACCTCAGCTCGCCGTACGAACCGGCCGGCTTCGAGGCGGCCGTCGCCAAGGTCCGCCGGACCCCGCTGGACGCGCCGGACTACGCGCGAACCCTGCAGGCGGCGACCCGGGCGGGCCTGCGGACCAAGGCACTGGTCTTCACGTACTCCTCGCCGAACCTCTTCGCCAAGAGCCCGTCGATTTCGGCCCTGCCGAAGAACCCGGCCCACCTCGACTGGACCGGCGTGACGATCTCCGGTCGCGGCTGACCGCCCGTCCGCCGCAGAAAGGGGCACCCTCATGACGACGACCGCCCTGCCGGTCACCTCCGTCCGACGTCGCGGCGTCGCCGCGATCAGGATCCGGCGGACCGCGAGCCGTATCCTGGTCGCTCTCGCCCGCTCGGTCGCGATCTTCGTACCCGTGTTCCTGGTCGCGACCTTCGTGACCTTCGCGCTGCGGTCGCTGAGCGGCCTCAGCCCGGCGCGGATCCAGCTCGGCGAGGACGCGACCCCCGAGGCGATCGCCAGGATCGAGGCCCTCTGGGGGCTGAACCGGCCCTTCCTCGTGCAGTATTGGGACTGGTTCACCGGCATCCTGCACGGACAGCTCGGCAGCAGCTGGACCAACGGCGCCGACATCTCCACCCTCATCGGCCTCGGCCTCGGTGTCAGCCTCTCGGTCGCCACCTTCGCGCTGGTCATCGGGGTGACCGTGGGCTTCGCCCTCGGCACGGCCGCGGCGCTCCGCAGCACCACCTGGCTCGACCGCGCGATCACGGGCTTCGTCACGGTGATCTCGGTGATGCCCCCCTTCGTGGTGGGCATCGTGCTGGTCGCCGTCCTCGCCGTGGAACTGCACCTGTTCCCCTCCGCCGGCTACGTCCCGGCGGAGCAGGGCATCGGCCCGTGGCTCGCGCACATCACCCTGCCCGCCGTCGCCCTGAGCCTCGACGTCGTCGCGGACGTCGCCCGCCAACTGCGCACCAGCCTCGTCGGCGCGTACCGCGAGAACTACGTGACCGGCGCCGTGGTGCGGGGCCTGAGCCCACGGCGCGTGTTCTTCGGCCATGTCCTGCGCAACGGCATCGGGCCGGCGCTCGCGACCGTCGGGCTGAAGTTCCCCGCGCTGGTCGGTGCCTCCGTCGTCACGGAGTGGATCTTCGGACTCCAGGGCTTCGGCAGGTTCGCCAACGACTCCGCGCAGGCGGGCGACGTACCCGCCGTGCAGGGCGTCCTCGTGGTGTCGATCGTCCTGGTCGTCGCCTTCAACCTGATCGTCAACCTGGTGCTGTCGCGCGTGACGCCGGCCGCCCAACGGGGGGTGTGACCATGGTGCGCCGTGCCCTCGCTCTCCGCTCCGGCCGGATCGCCGCGACCGTCCTCGTCGTGATCGCGCTGCTGGCGGCCCTCGGTCCGGTGCTGGCTCCCGCCGATCCCCTGGCCACCGGCGCCGATACGCTCGCCGGCGTGTCCTCGGCCCACTGGCTGGGCACGGACTACCTCGGCCGCGACGTGCTGAGCCGGCTGCTCGACGGCTCCCGCGTCAGCGTGCTCGGCTCCCTGGAGGTCGCGCTCACCGCCCTGGTGGCCGGTGCGGTCCCCGGCATCCTGTCGGTCCATCTCGGCCGGGCGTTCGAGTGGATCACCCTCCGTCTGGCCGACACGCTCGTCGCCCTGCCGTTCCTGCTGTTCGCCGTCGCGGTGATCGCCCTCCTCGGCAACGGCATCACCCAGGCCATGCTGGTCACCGGCGCCCTGGTGTCGCCGCTGTTCTACCGGGTGTCCCGCGCCGCGACCCTCGCCGTGGCCCGGGCGCCGTACGTGGAGGCGGCACTGATCTCCGGCGCCTCCATCGGCTGGATCGTGCGCCGCCACGTCTGGGTCAAGGTGCTCCCGCCGATCGCCGTCGCGTTCGCCCAGACGATCGGGCTCGGCTTCGTCATCGTGTCGAGCCTGACGTTCCTCGGCATCGGCGTCCAGCCTCCCGCGCCCACGTGGGGCGGCCTGCTCGCCTACGACCTGGGCTACCTCAGCCAGCAGCCGTGGGCGCCACTGGCACCCGCCCTGCTGATCATGGTCGCCGTCTGGGCCGGCAACCAGCTCGCCGACGCGATCCGCGACGTCTCCGGCGAGGCGGGCCGCGCGCTGGTCAATGCCCGCAAGGCCCGTGCCCACCGGCAAGACCGGATCGACGCCGCCGGAGGTACGCGATGACCACCGTGTCCGAGAACGTCGACCCCGGACAGACCACAAGCGCCGTGCCCGGCGACGCCGGCGGAGACGCGGCCGGACCGCCCGCGCCGGTGCTGTCCCTGCGCGACGTGCACATCGGCGACCGGGCCGGCGACCGCGAGATCGTCCGCGGCGCGACCTTCGAACTCACCCCCGGCAAGACGGTCGGCATCGTCGGCGAGTCCGGCAGCGGGAAGACCCTCACCTGCCGCGCAGCGCTCGGCATCCTGCCTCCGCACTTCGAGGTGACCGGCGGCTCGGTCGAGATCCTCGGCACGGACATCGCGACGCTGACGCCTCCGCAGTGGACGGCGCTCCGGGGCGCGGTGATCAGCGCCGTCTTCCAGGACCCCGCGTCCTACCTGAACCCCTCGATCCGGGTGGGTCCGCAGATCGCCGAGGTCGTCCGGGCCAAGAAGAAACTGCGGCGGCGCGAGGCACGCGACCGTGCCGTCGAACTGCTGCGGGCGGTCCGGCTGCGCGATCCGGAACTCGTCTTCACCCAGTACGCCCACGAACTGTCCGGGGGCATGCTCCAACGGGTCCTGATCGCGGCGGCCATCGCCGCGGACCCGCGGGTGCTCATCGCCGACGAGGCCACGACGGCCCTCGACGTCACCGTCCAGGCCGAGATCCTCGACCTCCTGGCCGAACTGCGCGACCGCACGGGGCTGGCCCTCGTCCTCGTCTCCCACGACCTGGCCGTCGTCGCCCAGTTGTGCGACGAGGTCCTCGTCATGCGCCAGGGCGAGGTGGTCGAGCGGGGACCGACGCACGCCGTACTCCACGCCCCGCGGCACGCGTACACCCGCCTGCTCGTCGCCGAGCACCAGCAGTACGGCCTGGAGAAGTTCCGCACCCCCGAGGAGGACCGGTGACCACCGAACCGCCCGCAGCGCACTCCGCCGGCGGCGAACCGGGCGCCCCCGTCCTGGAGGTCGCCGGACTCCAGGTCCACTACGGCCTCGGCCGCCGTCGCCGCCGGGCCCTGCACGACGTCTCGCTGACCGTCGCGCCGGGCGAGACCGTCGGCGTCATCGGTGAGACCGGATCGGGCAAGACCACCCTCGCGCGCGCCGTACTGGGCCTGGTGCGCCCCTCCGCGGGCTCGGTCGCCGTCGGCGGCGAGGACGTCAGCGCCCACAGCCGCCGGCAATGGCGGGCCCTGCGCCGCCGCGGTGTCGTCCAGTACGTCTTCCAGGACCCGCTGCGCAGTCTCGACCCGGACATCACCGTCGAGGAGTCCCTGGCCGAGCCGCTGCTCCTGCGCGGGGACACCCGCGCCGCGGCGGCCGAGCGCGTGCGCGCGTTCCTGCCCCGCGTTCGCCTGGACGAGGAGTTGCTGGACCGGTTGCCCGGGGAGCTCTCCGGCGGTCAGCGCCAACGGGTCGCCGTCGCGCGGGCGCTGGTCACCGATCCGCGGCTGGTCGTCCTGGACGAGCCGGTCAGCGCCCTGGACTCGGCCAATCGCGTGCAGATCCTGAAGATCCTCAAGGAACTGCGTGCCTCCGGCGTCGCCCTGGTCTTCATCTCCCACGACCTCGGCTCCGTGGCCGGTGTCTCCGACCGCATCGCCGTGCTCTACCGGGGCGAACTGGTCGAGGCCGGTGCCGCCCGCGACATCGTCGGCCGGCCCCGGCACCCGTACACACGCCTGCTCGTCGGCTCCGCGCCCACGCTGCACTCCTCCCCCACGGACCGTGCCGAACGCGAAGCCCTGCGCGCCCTGCTCGACGCCTGATCCCACCACCCACAGGAGGAAGCCACCATGTCCCGCAGGATCCACCTCGCGCTCCACCCCTACGGTGTCGGCGGCCCCGGCCAGCACGGCCTGTGGCGGGACGCGCGCGTCGCCAAGAACGCCAGCATCGACATCAACTACTACATCGAACAGGCCAAGGCGGCCGAACACGCCCTCTTCGACGCCCTCTTCATCGTCGACAGCCAGTTCATCAACGCCACCTACCCGGCCCACTACCTCAACCGGCTGGAACCCCTGACCCTGCTGTCGGCGGTGGCCACGCACACCCGGCACATCGGCCTGGTCGGCACCGCCAGCTCGACGTACAACTCGCCCTTCAACCTGGCCCGGCGCTTCGCCTCCCTGGACCACATCAGCCAGGGCCGCGCCGGCTGGAACGTCGTCACCAGCTTCGACACCGGCACGTCCCGGAACTTCGGATTCGACGAGCACCTCGACTACGCCACCCGGTACGGCCGGGCCCTGGAGTTCGTCCAAGTGGCCCGCGGGCTGTGGGACTCCTACGAGGACGACGCGTTCCCGGCCGACGTGGACCGCAACATCTTCCTCGACCCGGCCAAGCTGCACGCGCTCGACCACGTCGGCGAGCACTTCAAGGTCGCCGGCCCCCTCAACCTCTCGCGGTCGCCGCAGGGCCGGCCCGTGATCTTCCAGGCCGGGGTCTCCGAGGAGGGGCGTGACCTGGCGGCGCGGGTGGCCGAGGGCATCTACGCACCCGGCGGATCCCTGGAACAGGCCCACGACTACTACACCGACATCAAGCGGCGCACCGCCGCCCACGGCCGCGACCCCGGCCACATCAAGATCTTCATCCACGGCAGTCCCGTCGTCGCCGCCACCGACGAGGAGGCCCTGCGCCGCGAGCGGGAGATCTTCGAGGAGGACAACGACTTCGACCGCAACCTCGCGCTGCTGGGCCGCGCCTTCGGCGCGTACGACTTCAGCGCGCACGACCTCGACGCGCCGTTCCCGGACGTCGCCCACCTCGCCGAGAAGGGCGGCAGGACCGGCGCCGCACGGATCATCGAGCGGGCGCGGGCCGAGAACCTCACGTTGCGTCAGATCGCGGACTCGGTCAACGAGTTCCGCGTCTCGCCCTTCGTCGGGGCGCCGGACACCGTGGCCGACACCATCGAGCGGTGGTTTCTGGCCGACACCTTCGACGGCATCAACCTGGCCTTCCGCACCAGCGACGAACTCGCCCTCTTCGTCGACGGTGTCGTCCCGATCCTGCAGCAACGCGGCCTGTTCCGCACCGAGTACGAGGCCGACACCCTGCGCGGCAATCTCGGCCTGCCGGTCCCGGCCAACCGCCACACCGAGGCACGCCGGCTCGTCGACGGCCTCGTCGAGGGCCTCACCGACGATCTCGTCAACGACTGAGGCCGGCCCATGACCTCCGCGACACCGCGCTTCCGGCTCGGCTTCCTCACCCATGTCCAAAGCCGCGACGACAACCCGGCCCGCACCTACCGCAACGCTCAGGAACTCTTCGTCGCCGCCGACGAACTCGGCTTCGACGTCGGCTGGGTCGCCCAGCACCACGTGCCCGCCGGCGGTGGCGGGCTGTCCTCGCCGTGGACCTTCCTCGCCCACGCCGCGGCACGGACCACCCGTATCCGGCTCGGCACGGCCGTCACCGTCCTCCCCCTGGAGGACCCGGTGCGTCTGGCCGAGGACGTCGCCACCGTCGACACGCTCAGCGGCGGCCGCGTCGAGATCGGCGTGGGCAGCGGGTACAACGGCCTGGAGTACGCCGCGTTCGGCAAGGACATCGAGCGCAGGCGTGAACTGACCAGCGCGCACCTCGACATTCTGCGCCGGGCCCTGGCCGGCCAGGAGGTGCGGGCGCCCGGCTTCCGTGTGCAGCCCGCCACCGGTGACTTCACCGACCGCGTCTGGCAGGGCGTGTTCAGCGCGCAGGGCGCCGCGTACGCCGCGGCGGCCGGCTCGAATCTGCTCCTCAACAGGGCCGCGTACGGGTTCGACGCGCCGACCGACACCGTGCAGCGCCCGTGGGCGGACGCCTTCCTCGCCGCCTGGGAGCAGCCGCGCCGCCCCCGGATCGGGTTGTCCCGGTTCGTGTTCCCCGCGAAGGACAAGCGCACCGCGCTCCGGCAGATCGGCGACGACGTCCTCCGGGCGGCATCGCGCATGGCGGACAGCGGCGCCTTTCCGAGGGGCCTGGACGTGGCCGAGGCCCTGCGCCGCTTCCATGCCTTCCACGGAGCTCCCGAGGAGATCGTCGCCGCGCTGCGGCAGGAGAGGGTGCTGCCGGTCGCGACCGATCTGATCACCCAGTTCAACCCCGCGGTCCCCGACCACGACGCGGCGCTCCGCGCCCTGGAACTCATCGCCACGCGGATCGCCCCCGCCTTGGGCTGGCAGCCCGCCGGGGCACCCCGGCCCGAACCCGCGGGAGTCTGACATGACCGAATACACCGACCACCACGCCCCCGAAGGCCTGCGCACGCGCGGCACGGTCGTCGTGGTGCCCGGTCGCGGGGAGACACGCGCGACGTACGCCCGGTTCGGCAGGCGGCTGGCCGCCGACGCCTACCGCGTCCGTGTGATCGACGCCCCGGCGGTCGGCACCGCCGATGCGGCGGAGTCGTCGGCCGCGCTCGGCAGGCGCCTCGCCGAGGCCGTCGAGGGCGCCGCCGGCGAGGACGGCCCGGTACGGCCCCTGGTCCTCGTGGGAGCCGACGCCGGCGCCGTGGCGATCGCCGCGCTCCTCGCCCTCGTCGCGGGCACCGAGGAGGCGGACGCCGGACGGCCGGACGCCGTCGTCCTCGCGGGTCTTCCGGGCCGGGCTGCCGGCGCGCCCGGCACCTGGGAGGCCGAGTTGGACGTCCGCACCTCCTGCCCCGCGCACCGGAGCACGCTCACGCAGGACCCGCGGGTGAGCAGGGGCTCGCTCGGCGACGCCCTGCCGGATGCCCTGCTCGCGGCGGCCCACGACAACGAGGCCGACGTCCCCGCCCTGCTCCTCGTCGGTGACGCCGATCCGCTGGCGGACCGCGACGCGCTCGCACGTACCGCCAAGTCCCTGCCCCGGGCCCGCCTGTCGGTGGTCCGGGGCGCCCACCACGACGTCCTCAACGACCTTCAGCACCGCTCGGTCGCGGCCGAGGTCGTCCTGTTCCTGGAGGCGCTCCGCGACGGCCTCGTGCCCGTCGTCACGGTGGAGTCGAGCGCCTGGTGACCTCCGCCGCCGGCACCTCCCCCGCGCCCCTGACCTGGTGGCGCACCGCCCCATCCCGTACGTCCGTACCCCGAACCCGGAAGGTCCGTATGGCCGCCATCCTGTCCGTCTCCGGAAGCCCCTCCGCCACCTCCCGCACCGCACGTCTGCTGCGTCACCTCGACGAACGCCTCCGGCTCCAGGGCCACGACGTCGTCTCGCTGGAGGTGCGCACCCTGCCCGCCGAAGCGCTGCTCGGCGCCGACTTCCGGCACCCGGCCGTCACCGAGGCGGCGGCCCTGTTCCAGCGCTCCGACGGCGTGGTGATCGGCACACCCGTCTACAAGGCCGCCTACTCGGGGCTGCTGAAGTCGCTGCTCGACCTGCTCCCGCAGTACGCGCTCGCCGACAAGACGGTGCTGCCGCTGGCCACCGGCGGCAGTACAGCCCACGTCCTGGCCATCGACTACGCGCTGCGTCCGGTGCTGAGCGCCATGGGCGCCGCGCACGTCGTGCCGGGCTGGTTCACCCTCGACAAGGACATCACCGTGGCCGACGACGGCGCACTGACCGTCGCACCTGCCGCGGCCGAAGCCCTGGTCGAGGTCACCGACCGCTTCTCCGCCGCCCTCGGAGGCCGAACAACAGCCCTCGCGCCCACGGGATGACCGCCGCGCCGCCGTCGCTGTGACGGCCTACCGCCGGGTGCGCAGCAGCAGCCGCAGGAAGTACGGCGTGCCGATGACGGCCGTCATCAGCCCGGCGCCGAGCTGCGCCGGGGCGATGACCGTACGGCCGACGAGATCGGCGGTGCAGACCAGCACCGCGCCGAGGAGGACCGCGACCGGGACGACCCGCACGTGCCGGCGGCCCACCAGGGCCCGGGCCGCGTGCGGGGCGACCAGTCCGACGAAGCCGATCGTGCCCGCCGCGGCCACGGCGGTGGCGGTCAGCAGCACGCTCGTCACGAGGATCCCGAGCCGTGCCTGGCCCGGTCGCAGACCGAGGAGGCGGGGGGTGTCCTCGTCGAGGGAGAGGAGGTCCAGTTCGCCGCGGCGGGCCACCGCGACCGCGATGCCCAGGGCGAGGGCGGCGGCGACGGGCAGTGTGTCGGGCGCGGTACGTCCGTAGGTGGAGCCGGACAGCCAGGTCAGGGCCTTCGTCGCGTTGAAGGGGTCGGTCAGGACGATGAGCAGGCTGATGAGGGCCGTGGTCGCAGCGGACACGCCGACGCCGACGAGGACCAGGCGGGTCTGCTGGAAGCCGCCCCGCGCGGCGAGTCCGAAGACGACGAGGGCGGTCACCGCGGCACCGGCGAACGCCGCTCCCGCCACGCTCCACGCCCCCGCGGCGGACACCGTCGTCACGTACAGGACGGCACCGAGCGCGGCTCCGCCCGAGACCCCGAGGATGCCGGGTTCCGCGAGCGGATTGCGGGTGACGGCCTGGACGAGCGTCCCCGACAGGGCCAGCGCCGCCCCCGCCAGGAGCGCCGCCAGGACGCGCGGCACGCGGGTGTCGAGAACGAAGGACACGGTCTGACCGGCCCTGTCCTGCGCCCAGTTCACCACGTCGCCCAGTAGCAGTTTGGTGTCGCCCAGCAGCACGCCGGCGACGGCCACGCCCACGAGCGCGGCGACGAGGACGCCCACGGTCACCAGGAACGCGGTCCGGCCCGGGATGCGCAGCCGGTCCGGCGCGCTCACCCCGGCCGTCTCCCGGGCGCGCACCGCCATGACGACCAGGAACACCGCGCCGGCCAGGCTCGTGACGACGCCGGTGGGCACGGCGACGGCGGCCTGCGCGTTCACCACCGCGCGCAGGGCCACGTCCGCGCCGAGCACCAGGCCGGCGCCGACCAGGCCCGTGACCGGCATGGACACCCGGCTCCTGACCAGCCGCCCGAAGCGCCGGGTCAGCGGCCGGACGAGGGCGGGCGCGCACAGGCCGACGAAGCCGATGGGCCCGGCGAGCGTGACTGCCGCGGCCGAGAGCAGCGCGGCGAGTACGACCACCGTGATCCGGGTGCCCCGGACGGGGACGCCGAGACCGCGTGCCGCGTCGTCGCCGAGCGCGAGGGCGTCGATCCGACGGGCCGTCAGCAGCAGTCCGGCGAGGGCGGCCACGGCGACGGGTGCCATCCGCACGACGCCGTCGAAGCCGTTCTGGCCGATACTGCCCTGGCTCCACTGGTAGAGGCCGTTGGTCTGCTGGGGGAAGAGCAGGATCAGCCCCTCGGTGACGGAGGACAGCCCGAGGGTGAGGGCACTGCCGGCCAGCACCAGGCGCACGGTGCCCGCGCCCAGTCCGGACAACGACAGGACGACGGCCGCGGCCGCGAGGCCGCCCAGGAAGGCCACCCCTGAGGAGGCGAGCAGCGGGAGCGACACTCCGCCGACCGTCAGCAGGCCGAGGGCGAGGTAGGACCCGGCGTTCACGGCGAGCGTGTCGGGAGCGGCGAGCACATTGCGGCTGACGGCCTGAAGTGCCGCTCCGGCGACGCCCAGTGCTGCCCCGACCAGGAGGCCGGCGGCCATCCGGGGCAGGCGTGAGGCGATCACGACGGACGCGTCGGCGGGGTCGGCCCGGCCGGCGAGTGCCTTCCACACCTCGGCCGGTCCGACGGACGCCGTGCCCTGGGTGATGTCGACGACCGCGAGGACCGCGACCAGGAGCGCGAGCAGGGCCGTCACCGCGGCCGCGGCCGTCCTGGAGGCGGCGGCGCGCGGCCGGGTGGCGGGGGTCGTTGCGGTGACGGCCATGGTGCTACTTCGTCAGTGCTGCGACGAGGGCGTCGACGTACGCCTCCATCGACCGCGGGCCGCCGAACATCCAGATGCCGTCGGGCAGTCGGTGCACGTTGCCCTTCTTCACGAAGGGCAGGGACTTCCACACGGCGTTCTTGCCGAGGTCGTCGGCGAAGACGTCGCTGGGCTCGCTGTCGCTGCCGATGTACGCGAACCGGATGTCGCCGAGGCCGGTGAGGCCCTCGACGTCGGTGGCGGCGAGGCCGTAGTCCTTGTCGCCCTTCATCGTCCAGGCGTTCTTCAGGCCGAGCGCCTCGTTGACGCCGCCGATGAGCGAACCGCCGGTGTAGGGGCGGACGGACACCTGGTTGGAGGCGACCCAGCCGTCGGCGAACGCGATCCTCGCACCGTTCAGGCCGGCGTCCGCGAGGGCCTTGCCGCCCTCGGCGACCTTGGTGTCGAACGCCTTCTTCGCCTCGTCCGCGCGGGCCGCGGTGCCGGTGGCCTCGGCGATGAGGTCGAGGTTCTCCTTCATCTGCCCGACCGGGTCGGCGGCGTCGGCGGAACGGACCTCGAGGACGGGGGCGATCTTCCTCAACTGCGCCACGGCGGAGGCCTGGAGGTCGGTGGTGGCGACGATCAGGTCGGGCGAGAGGGAGGCGATGGTGTCCATGCTGGGCTCGCCGCGGGTGCCGATGTCCTTGGGCGTGTTGTTGAGCGGGGCCGAGGTGTCCCACGTCGTGTATCCCTTGACGTCGGCGACGCCGACCGGGTCCACCCCGAGCGTCACGAGGCTCTCGACGACGTTCCACTCGGTGCCGACGACCTTCTTGGCGGGCCCGTCGAGCGTGACCTCGGCGCCGGTCGCGTCGGTGAGGGTGATGGCCTGGGCGGTCTTGCCGGCGCCGGCCGCCGCGGGCTCGGTGGTCCCGCAGCCGGCGAGGGCGACAGCCGCGACGGCGGCGGCCATGACGATGAACGGGCTTCTCATGAGGTGGACTTGAGCCTTTCGGGTCGTGCGTGGTGGCGGCCCACGGCGCGGGTGCGCAGCAGGCCGGTCAGGGGGTCGATGTCGACATCGACCCGGATGCCGTAGGTGTCGGTCAGTCGTTCCGGTGTCAGCACGTCCTCGGGACGGCCGTCGGCGACGATCCGGCCCGCGCACAGCAGCGCGATCCGGTCGGCGACGGCGGCCGCCTGGTCCAGGTCGTGCAGGACGACCCCGACGGCGATGCCGTGGTGGTCGGCCAGGTCGCGGACCAGGTCGAGGAGTTCGACCTGGTAGCGCAGGTCGAGGTAGGTGGTGGGCTCGTCCAGGAGCAGCACGCCGGTCTGCTGGGCGAGGCAGCTCGCCAGCCAGACCCGCTGGAGCTGGCCGCCGGAGAGGTGTTCGGCGCCCCGTCCGGCCAGGTCCTCGACGCCGGTCAGGGCGAGCGCACGCCGTACCGCGGCCGGTCCGTCGGGGTCGGGCCGGCCCCAGCGCCCCCGGTGGGGGTAGCGGCCGAACTCCACGAGGTCGCGCACGGTCAGGCCGCCCGGCGCGGGGCGTCCCTGGGTCAGCAGCGCGACCCGGCGGGAGAACTCACGGGCCGTCAGGGCGAGCGCGTCGGTGGTGTCCCCGTCCGCCGTGTCGATCGTCAGCGTGACGCTGCGGGCCCGCTGGAGGCGTGCCACGGTACGCAGAAGCGTCGACTTGCCGCTGCCGTTGGGGCCCACGAGGGCGGTCACCTCGCCGGGCCGGAGGGTGATCGCCGCGTGGTGCACGACATCGGCCCCGTCGTACGCCACGGTCACGTCGCGCGCCGACAACCGGTGACCGCGCACGCCGGGGGCCGCGGTCGTCTCTTCACCAGAACTCACATACGAAGGTTAGCCTAACCTAACTAGTGCCTCCGACCACCCCCCGGCGGCTCAGTAAACTTAGGCTAACCTTCCCTCATGGCGAAGATCCCGCGGCTCATGCCGCAGAACCCCCGACTCTTCCGCGCCGAGGTCGTCCGCACGGAGCGGGTCTCCCCCTCCATGCAGCGCGTGACCGTCACGGGCGCGGATCTCGGCGAGTTCCCGTGGCTGGGCTACGACCACTGGTTCCGGCTCTTCATGCAACTGCCCCACCAATCCGTCCTGCGGCTCCCGGAGTTCACCGGGGACCGGTGGTGGCACGCCTACCTGGCCATCCCCGAGGACGAGCGGCCGCACTACTCCAACTACACCGTGGCCGGCCACCGCCCCGAGGCCGCCGAGATGGACATCGACTTCGTCGTCCACCGGGGGCCCACCGGCGAACTGGAGGGCCGGGCCGCCATATGGGCCTGCGCCGCCCGCCCCGGCGACGGCCTCGCGGTGCTCGACCAAGGCGTCATGTTCGACCCTCCGCAGGACGCGTCCGAGGTCATCGTGGTGGCCGACGAGAGCGGTCTGCCCGCCGTCACCGGCATCCTGCGCTCACTGCCCCGCGACACCGTCGGCCGGCTCATCCAGGAGGTCCCCACCGAAGCCGACCGGCGCGACCTCGACGCGCCCGCCGCCATGACCGTCACCTGGGTCGTCCGGGACGGACGTGAAGACCGTGAGGACTCCGCCGCCGTCCCCGGCGACGCCGCACTCGAAGAACTCCGCCGGCACAGCGCCGTCGACACCCATGCCTACGCCTTCGTCGTCGGCGAATCCGGCCTCACCACCAAGGGCCGCAGACACCTCCACCGCGCCGGCCTGCCCAAGGACCGCATCATGTTCTCGGGTTTCTGGAAGCACGAGGCGCGCCGGCCCGCGTGACGTGCGGCCGCTGAGGTGGGTGTTTCAGGCGGAGGGCTGGGGGCAGGGGTCGAACGAGGGGGGTTCCCGAAGGTGCGAGGGAGTCCGGCCCCATGTCGACAGGGACACTTCTGGAAATCATCATCCCCATCGTGGTGGTGCTCGTCATCATCGCGGTGGCGGCCACGCTGTTCACGCGGCACCGGCGCCTGCGCCGGCAATTTGGCCCGGAGTACGAGCGGACCGTCGAAGGCACCGGCAGCCGGAGGGAAGCCGAACGGGATCTCAACGCCCGGGCCAAGCGGCACGACTCCCTGGACATCAAGCCGCTGCCCGGCGGCGTCCGTGACCGCTACGCGCGGGAATGGACCGGCGTCCAGGAGGAGTTCGTCGACCGCCCGGAGGACGCCGTCCACGACGCGGACAGCCTGGTGACCTCCCTCATGCACGAGCGCGGGTACCCGACCGAGGACTTCGACCAGCAGCTCAAGGACCTTTCGGTGGAGCACGGTCACACGCTGGAGCACTACCGGGAGGCCCACGAGGTCAACGCCCTCAGCTCCCGGCACCAGGCCACGACCGAGCAACTGCGCGGCGCCATGGTCCACTACCGCGCCCTGTTCGACGAACTGCTCACCGACGGCGGCGAGTCCCGCCACGTCCGGGCCTGACCGGCCCGACCGAAGTCCGGGTCAGCCCACGCCGCCACCACAACACGAGGCAGGCGAAAGATGGAACGCGACCGCGCACGACACTCCCGCGAGAGCGCCCTGACCACCGAGGAACTCGCGCAGCCGCGCGAACACCTCGACACACCCCCCGACCGGCCGGACCCGTCCTCTCGCGCCCCCGCCTACCCGGGCGAAGGCGCCGCACCGGTCCGCAAGCCGTCCGGACCCCCGCCGGAGACGGCCGCCGGAGCCCCGAGGGAGAACACCGCGGCGGACCGGGCGCCGCAACTGCTGACCTCGCAGGACGAGGAGAGCTTCCGCGCCCGCTGGCAGCAGATCCAGAGCGAGTTCGTGGACGACCCCCGGGACGCCGTCCACACCGCCGACGCCCTCGTCGCCGACGTCATGCAGAAGCTGGCGGCGACATTCGCCCACCACAAGCAGGAACTGGAGGGGCAGTGGGACCGGGGCGAGCAGGTGAACACCGAGGACCTGCGGACGGCCCTGCGGCAGTACCGCTCCTTCTTCAACCGCCTGCTCACCACCTGAACCCTCCGGGTCCCGCGCGCGGTGCGCGCGGGGCCCGTTGCCGTCCGGCGGGTGCCCTCGGACGAGGGGTCCTCCGGGCACGGGTCGCTACCCGGTGACCCGGGCGATCAGGAGCGCGATGTCGTCGTTGCCGGGGGTGGTCCGCAGGGCGTGGTCCACGAGGGTGTCGGCAAGGTCGTCCAGACTCCGGTCGCCGGCCGGGGCGAGGTACCGCAGGAGGTCGGTGGTGCTGCGCTCGATATCGACCCCGGGGGCCTCGACCAGCCCGTCCGTGTACAGGACCAGTACCGTTCCCGCCGAGAGCGGGATGCGCGTCATGGGGTACTCGCCGTCCGGCGCGACCCCGAGCAGGAGACCGGGCGGCATGCGCAGGACCTCGGCGCGCCCGTCGGGATGCCGGATCAGGGGCGGCGGATGCCCGGCCGTGGCGAGCCGGGCGCGGTGGCGGCCCAGGTCGAGGTGGGCGTACAGGCAACTGGTGAACAGTCCCGCGTTGAGGTCGGTCAGGAGCCGGTTGGTGCGGGTGAGGGTCCTGCTCGGCGAGGTGTGGGCGGTGGCGTGGGCGTGGACGGCGGTGCGGACCTGCCCCATGAGCGCCGCGGCCTGCACGTTGTGCCCCTGGACGTCACCGATGGCGAGGGCGGCGCAGGTGCTGCCGCAGTGGATGAGGTCGTAGAAGTCGCCGCCGGTGTCCTGGCCGTGGCCGGACGGACGGTAGCGTGCGGCGACCTCCAGGCCGGGGACTTCGGGGAGGTCCTGGGGGAGCAGGCCCGTCTGCAGCGTACGGGCGAGGTGGCGCGTGGCGTCATAGAGGTGGGCGCGGTCCAGTGCCTGGGCGATGAGCCCGGCCAGTGAGGTGAGGATGGCACGTTCGGCCAGGGGGAAGGGGCGGGCGCGGTCGTAGGACAGGGTGAGGAGGCCGATGGGCCGGCCGGAGGCGATCAGCGGGAGGAAGGCCCAGGCGTCCCGGTCGCCGTAGCGCGGGGCCTCGGGGTAGGCGCGCTGGAAGTCGCCGAAGCTGGTGAAGAACCGGGGCGTCCCAGTGGCCAGGGCCTGGGTGGGCGGGGTGGCCGCACTGAGTGGGACGCCCTCGAAGCGGGCCATGAACTCGGTCGTGTAACCCCGGTGGGCGGCGACGTGCAGGCGGCCCTCCTCGGCCGTCAGCAGGGCCAGTCCCTCGGCCTCGAAGGCGGGGACGAGCTGGTCGGCGACCTGGTCCACGACGTCCCTGACCCCGACGGCCTCGCTCAAGGTCGCGGCCAGATGCATCAGTTGATAGAGGGTGGACGCGCCCATCGGCCCCTGGCCGCGCGGCGGTGCCGCCCTCTCCTCCATGACCTTCGCCTCGGTGACCGGTGCGATCCGGACACTGATGCCGTTGGACGCGGGGTAGAAGTGGAAGGACAGCCGCCGGTCCGGGGGCCGCCAGGCGATGAACGCGGTGGGCTGGCGGCTGATCACGGCGGCCCGGTAGCGGTCCTCGAACGTGGGGTCGTCCAGCCACGGCAGCCGCTCCCAGGGCCGGGTGCCGAGCAGGTCGGAGGTGTGCTGGCCCAGGAGTTCGGCGGCCGCGCTGTTCAGGAAGGTGATCCTGCCGTCCAGGTCCAGCGACGCGCATCCGGTCGGCAGGCGCTCGGCGAAGTCGTAGGCGGCCAGCGCTTCGGCCGGGTCCGGGGTGCTGGTGCGCACGGCGGGCAGCACCATCGGCTCGGCACCGGGCAGCAGCGGTTCACCGCGCCGGGCGGCCTGCTCCAGCAGCCGGCCGGCCCGGCGGCAGAAGGTGGCGCTCGTCTCGCGTTCGCCGGCGCTCAGCTGGGGCGGGTGCCAGATGGGCCACACCATGCAGATCGCGCCCCACACCCCCTCCTCGGTGGTGATCGGCGCGGCGGCGAGAAGGATGTCGTACGGGACCATCAGCCCCACCCGGGGAAAGCGGCGGGCCAGCTCGGTCGGACTGTTCACCCACACCAGGCGCCGCTCGCGCACCGCCTCCGCAACCGGCGCCGCGTCCGCCAGGCCGACCCGGACCCAGGGGGCGGCGATCCGCCGGGACGTTCCCGACATGGCCAGCAGCTGCAGCACCCGCTCCCCCGGCGGCAGGACGTAGAGCATGCCCACCGAGGCGTCGAGATCCCGCCCCAGGCGGCCGAAGAGCCCGACGAGGGGCCCCATGCCCGTGGTGGTCCGTACGTCGTCGCGGTGCACCGGGCTCACCCCCGGGCCCCACGTCGCAGCGGCTGCCCGGGCTGCCACGCCGCCCGGCCACAGCGCCTTTCACCCATAAACGGACCATACGTCCGGGAGAGGGTTACGGCACCCACACGGCCGGGATAAAAAATGGATGTACATTCATTATGATGACCGGCATGCAGAACACACCCAGCCGCACCGCGCAGCACGTCGCGCTCTTCCGGGCACTGGAGTCCGTACGCCGGGGTCCGCGCCTGTTCACCGATCCCTACGCGGCGTCGTCCCTCGGCCGCGGCTACCGCCTGGCCGTGGCGCTCGCCCGCCGCTCGGGGCTGGCCAACGCACTCGAACGCCGGATAGACCGGCACTGGCCCGCCGGTCCCCGCGCGTCGGCCGTGGTCCGCACCCGGCTGATCGACGACCTGGTGCGGGACGCCCTCGCCCACGACGCCCGCCAGCTGGTGCTCCTCGGCGCGGGGTACGACAGCCGCGCCTTCCGCCTCGACGCGGCGCGGACCGCCACCGTGTTCGAGGTCGACCACCCGGCGACCCAGGCGGTCAAACGCACCCTCGTCACCACCTGGGCCGAAGCCGGCCACCCGCACGACGACATCCGCTTCGTGCCCGCCGACCTGATGCGGCAGGACCTGGGCGAGGCCCTGCGCCGGGCCGGCCTGCGCGACGAGCCCGCGGTCGTGGTGTGGGAGGGCGTGACGAACTACCTCGACGAGCCGTCCGTGCACACCACGCTCACCGCACTCGCCGCCACGACCGCGCCCGGGAGCAGGATCGTCTTCACATACATGGACCGGCGCGCCCTCGACGGCACGGGCGGCTTCGCCGGAGTCGAGGCGTGGGCGGCCAGCGTGCGCGCGGCGGGCGAACCGTTCACCTTCGGATTCCTGCCCGGCGAACTCCCCGGCTACCTCGCCGCCCGCGGACTCGCCCTCACCCTGGACCTCTCGGCACGGGACGCCGCGGAACGCTACCTCGAACCACTGGGACGCCACGAGCCGGCCGCCCCCTTCTACCGGATCGCCCAGGCGGAGGTGAAGTGATGCCCAAGGTCAGCGAGGAACACCTCCGGAACCGGCGTGCCGACATCCTCGACGCCGCGGCCCGCTGCTTCTCCCGTGCGGGCTTCCACCGCACCACCATCCAGGACATCGCGAAGGAGTCCGGTTTCAGCGCGGGCCTGATCTACCGTTACTTCGCCGACAAGGACGCCATGGTCGTCGCCATCTCGGACCAGTGGCACGAACGCCAGACCCGGCAGCTCCACTTGGACGACCCCGGCGACCGCACACCCGACGCCTTCGGCCGCGTCGCCTCCGGCTACCTCGACCTCCTGCGCTCGCTCGCCGCCCCGGCCGAACGGGAACGCGTGCAACTCGGCGTCCAGATCTGGGCGGAGGCGCTGCGCTCCCCCGAGGTCCTCTCGGTGGCACGCCAGGGCGTGGACCTCCCCCGCGAGGTCGTCACCGGCCTCGTCCACGCAGCGCAGGAACGCGGCGACCTGCCGACGGCCCTGCCGGCCGACGGGCTCGCCCGTGTCTTCATCGCCGTCTACCAGGGCCTGGCGCTGCAGTCCGCATGGGACCCCGAACTCGACAACGCCGCCTGCGTGGAAGCGGTCCGGGCGCTCCTGGACGCCCTGACGGGACGGTGACCGCAAGCGCGATCCGCAGCGCGTGCCCGGGAAGCCGATCACGCATCCCGTACGATCCGCCCATGCATGCTTTGAGACGATTTCGGATGCATTGGGGTCTCCACGGGCGACGCGACCCGGTGCTCCTGTCTCCTGTCGCCCTCACGGTGGTGATCGGCCTTCTCGCGGTGTTCACCCCGCAGGACGTGCCCTTCTCCCGGCTGCTACCTGCGGCGCCGGCGCTCGCCGCGTCCGTCTGGTCGGTCAGGGCGACCCTCACCCTCGGGGTCATCTGCCTGCTCCCGGTCATCGGCTTCGCCCTCGCCTTCTCCGACATGTCGGCCTTCTACACCGCGGGCGCGATCTGCGCCGTCAGTCTCGCGGCCGCCTACGCCAGCCATCTGCGCCTGCAGCGCGAGCACACCCTCGCCCAGGTCCGGGCCGTCGCCGACGCCACGCAGGAAGTCCTGCTGCGCCCCGTGCCGGCCCGCGTCCGGAACCTGGAGATCGCGACCCTCTACCTCGCGGCCGCGCCGCAGGCCCGCATCGGCGGGGACTTCTACGCCGTCGCGGACACCGAACACGGTCTGCGCATCATCCTCGGGGACGTCCGCGGCAAGGGACTGCCCGCGGTCGGCGTCTCGGCCGCCGTCCTCGGCTCCTTCTACGAGGCCGCCTACGACGCCCCCGACCTGTGCCGGCTCGCGCACCGGCTGGACACCTCCGTCACGCGCTACAACGTCGACGTGCCCGCCCCCGACGGCGCGGAGCGCTTCGCCACGGCCGTCCTCGTCGAGATCCCGCCCACCGGCTCCGAGGCCTCCGTACTCAGCTGCGGACACCCGCCGGCCCTGCTGCTCGACGGGGGCGACACCCGCAGCGTCGAGTCCCGCACCCCGTCACCACCCATCAACCTCGCCGCACTCATCGGCTCCGGCTACCACGTCGAACACGTCCCCTTCACCCCCGGCGACCTGCTGCTCCTCTACACCGACGGCGTCACGGAAACCCGGGACGACAAGGGCGCCTTCTTCCCCCTCGCCACCTGGACCCGCGACACGGACACCACCTCGCCCACCGCGCTCCTCGACCTGCTCCACGGCGCCCTCCTCCACCACAGCGGCGGCAACCTCAACGACGACATCGCCTGCGTCGCCATCCGCAACGCACCGCTCCGGATGTCCTGAACGTGCCGCAGCCGTACGTGGGCTGATGGACGGACCGCTGGAGGACCACGGACGATGGACGGGTCCGGCCCGCTCACCTTCGGCCGATCGGAGGCTCCTGGTGCATCCCGAGCAGACCAACATCGCCGCATGGACGGCCTACGGCGACCACCACCTCGACCGAAGGACCGATGTCCCCGAACCCGACCGCCTGACATGGGGATTCTGGCCGGCCGGGCCCGGCGCCGAGATCCTGGGCGAGGACCTCACCGGCCGCCGCGTCCTGGACCTCGGCTCGGGCACCGGAAAGTACGCGGCCTACCTCGCCCGAGAACGCGGCGCCCTGGTCGACGCCGTTGACGCCTCCCCTTCGCAGCACCGGCGCGCCATTGAGCGGTACGGCCACCGACCGGGGCTGAACCTGATCCTCTCCGACGCCGTCGAGCACCTCGGGCAAGCCGATCCGTACGACGTCATCTACTCCGTCCACGGGGCCGCCTACATCGACCCCCTCCGGCTCGCGCCCGCCCTCGCCGCGGCGCTCGCACCCGGCGGACGCCTGATCCTCTCCGTCCTGCACACCAACTCCCAGGGGCACGGCCCCTCGACGGCCCTCGCCCCGCGGCAGGAGATCCTGCCGCTGGCCGGCGGCGGCCGTCTCACCGTCCGGATGTGGGTGCTCACCCCCGCCCTCTGGGCAAGCCTGTTCGCCCCTCACGGACTGGTCATCGACCAGGTGGACATTCTCAGGGCCCCGGAGGACGACAACCCGCTCACCTGCTCGCTCCTCCGGATCCACCGGGACGCGAGCCCAGCGCCCAGATGCTGAACACCGGGCGCCTCGATCTGCCCCACAGGAACAGCCTGTGGTCAGCCGGGCAAGGTGCCGCTGTGGGCGAACGGGTCGGTGAGCCGTGCCGCGGGCGGCGTGGCAACGAGGAGAGTGCCAGCCGGCCCGGATGTCGCTGCGAGAGCGGTCGGGTTCAAGCTGAGAGCCTGTGCGATGGCCAGGGCCGGGCACTCCCAGTCGGCGAGGACGTCGACAGCCTCCTCCGGATCGAAGTCCTCGGGGCGTCCCACGACACCGATCGCGTCGAGGCTGCGGCGTTCCGCTTCGACCGGCCGGCCCAGGGCGAGTTCGGGGTACTCACTGATCCAGCGCCTGGTGATCGAACCGTTCTCGGCGATCAGCCAGGCGTCTCCGTCGCCTCGTTCGCCGTAGAAGTAGGCGTGCGCCTGATGGTGGCGCGTGCTCAGTTCCAAGCAGAGGCGGGTGACATCGGCTGTGCGGTTCAGGTCGGGCAGGCCGCACCACGGGCCGACGACCAGTACCCAGCCGTTGAGGGCCGGGGTGACCAGGACGTGAGAGAGGCGTTCGGCGAGATCGTGGGCTATACGGTCGATCAGCTCCACGCCGGCGGACCACGTCGTCTCGGTGACCCCCGTAAGGCCGATCTGGTCGGCCACCGCCTCCCGGTCCCACGTCGGAACCGCCAGCCAGGACAGCCAGCAGCTGGTGATCGGCCGCGGCCGCTCGGGCACCGTCATGGGCGGCAGCGTAGTACGGGGGCCTTGCCCGGCCGACAGCGAGCGGGCCGTCCTTCACGCCGACCGACTCGCGAAGGGGCATGTCGCACACGCAATGAGCGAATGGGGAATTCCCGTCCGGCGCACGGAGAATCGATCCCGGATTCTCCCCTACCGTAATCTTTGACATGCTGGCGCCCGCAACAAATGGCCAAGGCGGTAATGCCCGTAACGTCCCGTCACAGGAAATGGCGGGGCAACGGCTCGACGCGCTCTTGGGCGTGAGCCCGGACATCGGGTGATGTGCGGGGCAACAAGCCTGATGGGGGGACCTGTCACAGCTGGGGCCCATACATGCACGGCGCCTCTCCGGATTCCGGACACATCTGCGGCGGGTGCACCGGAGAATGCGAATCGGCGGCTTCTTTGCGTCTTTTCAGCGTTGACATGGACACAAGATCTCTCCACTAATGGACTCCCGGCGATCACGGAAGTTCGCCCGTCGAGCCTTCACGTGTCGGCGTTTCATGTGATGACTGGGGAGTCGGACGTTGCGCGTACCACACATATCCGGTCCACCACTCCGGCGGCCGGTGTCGACCCTGCTGGCGGTGCTCGGCGCGGCCGCCATGGCCGTCATGGGGGTCCAGACGCCGTCGCAGGCCGCGGCGCCCACCGCCGCCGCGGCGAAGGGCGATGTGCCCTACGAGGCCGCCTGCGGTACCCCCAAGAGGGGTGAGGCCACCTGCTACGCCCTGCGCCGCACCGATGTCACCGCGGCCAAGGGCCTGCGGACCGCGGCGGCGCCGGGCGGGTTCGGGCCGGGCGACCTGCGTTCGGCGTACAACCTCCCCGAAGGCGGCGGCGCGGGGCAGACCATCGCGATCGTGGACGCCTTCGACGACCCGACGGCGGAGGCGGACCTCGCGGTCTACCGCGCCCAGTACGGTCTGCCGGCCTGCACCACGGACAACGGCTGCTTCCGCAAGGTCGACCAGCGCGGCGGCACCGACTACCCGCAGCCCGACCCCGGTTGGGCCGGGGAGATCTCCCTCGACCTCGACATGGTCTCCGCGGTCGCGCCCGACGCGCACATCCTTCTCGTCGAGGCCGACAGCCCCGCCTTCGACGACCTGGGCGCGGCCGTCGACCGGGCGGTCGCGATGGGTGCCAAGTTCGTCTCCAACTCCTACGGCACGGACTACCGCTTCGGCAGCGGCGAGGACCCCTCCGGGACCGTGGGACTGGACGTCCACTACAACCACCCCGGTGTCGCAATGGTCGCCTCCTCCGGTGACTTCGGGTACGGCGTGTCCTACCCGGCCGCCTCTCCGTACGTGACCGCGGTGGGCGGCACCTCGCTGACCGCAGACGGCGGCACGGACCGCGGCTGGTCCGAGTCCGCCTGGGACGGGGCCGGTTCGGGATGCTCGCTCTACGAGCCCAAGCCCGCCTTCCAGACGGACACCGGCTGCGCGAACCGGTCCGTCGCCGATGTCGCCGCCGTGGCCGACCCCGCCACCCCGGTCGCCGTGTACCAGACGTACGGCGGCAGCGGCTGGGGGCAGTTCGGCGGCACCAGTGCCGGATCGCCCATCATCGCCGCGGTCTACGCCAGTGCCGGCGCGCCCGTCGCGGGCACCTACCCCAACTCCTACCCGTACGAAGCGGGCGGGGGCCTCCACGACGTGACCGCCGGCAGCAACGGCACCTGCGCCCCGGCCTACCTGTGCACCGGCACGGAAGGCTACGACGGCCCGACCGGTCTGGGCACCCCCGACGGCCTGCGCGCCTTCCGCACCGGTCCGCACGGGACGCTGTCCGGCACCGTCACCGACAGGTCGACCGGCAAGCCCCTCGCGGGCGCCACGATCAGCGCGGGAAGCGGCAACGTCACGCGCAGCGGCGCCGACGGCCGCTACACCATCGGTCTCCCAGTGGACACCTACGACGTCACCGTCGACGCGTACGGCTACGCCACCGGCACCGCCGAGGACGTCGACGTCACCGAAGGCGGCTCCCTGACAAGGGACTTCGCGCTGAACCCGGTCCCCAGTCAGACCGTCTCCGGCAAGGTCACGGACGGCTCCGGCCACGGCTGGCCGCTGTACGCCAGGATCACCGTGGACGGTGTCCCCGGCGGCCCTGTCTGGACCGATCCGGCCACCGGTGCCTTCACCCTCTCCCTCCCGCAGGGCCACGGCTACACCTTGCGCGCCGAGGCCGCGCTGCCCGGATACACCCCCGCCACCACCGCGGTCACCGTCGCCGACGCTCCGCAGTCGCTGAAGCTGTCGTTGCCGGCCGACCCCTGGAAGGCGACCGCGCCCGGCTACGCCGTGCATCTGTCCGGCGCCACCGAGCACTTCGCCTCCCCCGACGCGGCGCCGGAGGGCTGGCGCGTGGTCAACGCGGACGGCACCGCCGGCGGCTGGACCTTCGACGACCCGCAGGGGCGCGGCAATCAGACCGGCGGCGACGGGGCGTTCGCCGTCGCCGACAACCCCACGATCGGCTCGCCGTACGACACGCAGCTGATCAGCCCGGCCTTCGACCTGACCGACGCCTCCGATCCGGAACTCGCCTTCGACACGATGTACTGGGTCTCCGACAGCAAGGCGATCTCGGTCGACGCCAGTTCCGACAACGGCGCCACATGGACGTCCCTGTGGATCGCGCCCGCGGGCTTCACGGAGCATGCGAGGGCGGAGATCCCGCTGACCGGATTCGCCGGCGACCGGGACGTCCGGGTGCGGTTCCACTTCGTCACGCAGTTCGCCTGGTGGTGGGGTGTCGACGACGTGTTCATCGGCAACCGCGACTACACGGCGACCCCCGGTGGCCTCGTGACCGGGACGGTTTCCGACGCCAACACCGGCCAGGGACTGGTCGGTTCCGAGGTCACCGTCACGGACGTGCCCGGGGCGGCCGCGACCACCGTCGCCACACCCGAGGACCCCGCTCTCGGTGACGGGCTCTACCTGATGTTCTCGCCCGGTCTCGGCAGGCATGAGGTCGGCGCGGCCAGTCCCCGCTACACGGAGCTGACCAAGACCGTCCGCATCGCGGCCGACAGCGCGGTCTCCGCCTCCTACAAGCTGAAGGCCGGGCAGCTGACCGTGACCCCGGACTCCGTGACCGCCGGCGTCGGCTGGGGCGGGTCGGCCACGCGGAATCTGACGGTCAGGAACACCGGCGGAGCGCCCGTCACCGTGGCGGTGGGCGAACGGGCCGGCGGCTTCCGGTCCCAGGCCCTCGGCAGCGGCGCTCCCCTCCAGACCGTCAAGGGGCACTTCTCCCCGCACGCGAGCAAGACCGGCCAGGCCCCGTCGGGTGCGAAGCAGGCCGCCGCGCCCTCGGGTGAGGCCTGGCAGTCCGCCCCCGAGCTCCCCGAGACGGTGCTCGGCAACGTGGTCGGCGCCTACCAGGGCAAGGTCTACTCCGCCTTCGGCTGGACCGGCTTCGACGTCACCAACGCGATGTACGTCCTCGACCCCGTCGTCGGCGGCTGGAGCCAGGTGACCGGCGCGGCGGACCGCCGCGAGGCGCCCTCGGGCCAGTTCGTCGACGGCAGGTTCTACGCCGTCGGCGGCTGGCTCCCGGACAACACCACCGACCCCAAGCTGGAGATCTACGACCCCGTCACCGACCGCTGGAGCACCGGGGCCCCGGCGCCGGCCGCCTACGCGGGCCAGGGCAACGCCGCGGTCGACGGCAAGCTCTACACGGTCGGCGGCTGCGACGAACGCTGCGGCACCGTCGAGTCGTACGCCTACGACCCGGACACCGACGCGTGGTCCCGGATCGCCGACTACCCGGAGAGGGTCGCCTGGGAGTCCTGCGGCGGTGTGAACGGCAAGCTGTACTGCGCCGGCGGCAACGCCGACTCCCTCGGCGAGAGCAAGCACGCCTACGTCTACGACCCCGCGGCCGACGCCTGGTCGGCGCTGCCCGACCTGCCGATCCCGCTGTGGAGTTCCTCGTCCACCGCGGCGAACGACCGGCTCGTGATCTCCAGCGGCATCAGCCACGAGGCCATCACCAACCAGGGCTTCGCCTACGATCCGCAGGCGGGGGCATGGACCGCGCTGCCCAACGCCGATGTGGCGACGTACCGGGGCGGCGCCGCCCTCGGCCTCTACAAGGTCGGCGGCGGAAGCGAGCCGTACACCCCGAGCCGCACCGTGGAACTGCTGCCCGGGTACGACCAGGGCGGCTCGACCGACGTCACCTGGCTGAGCACGAGCACGCAGCACTTCACGCTGCAGCCCGGGGCGAGCACGACCGTCACCGTCACACTGGACGCCTCGGTGCCCGGGATCACGCAGCCGGGTGACTTCACGGCGCAACTGGCGCTGGACAACGACACCCCGTACGGGATGCGGAAGGTCGCGGTGTCCCTGCACGTCGACCCGCCGAAGACCTGGGGCAAGATCACCGGAACCGTCCGGGGCGTCCAGAGCGACGGCACGACCAGGCCGCTGGCCGGTGCGACGGTCGAGATCGACAGCTGGGCGGCGAGCTACTCCCTGAGGACGGCCGCCGACGGCACGTACTCCCTGTGGCTCGACTCCCGGAACAACCCGCTCGGCGTCATCGTCGCCAAGGACGGCTACCGGCCGGTGGCGACCACCGTGAAGGTCAAGAAGGGGACGACCGTCACCGGCGACTTCACACTCAAGAAGCAGTAACCGCCGTTCGGCGGACGGCAGTACGGGGCGGGCCGGTCCTCCGGGACCGGCCCGCCCTCCCGTGCCCCGCGCCCGGGGTCCGGCCGGCTCAGGCGGCCACGGCGGCCAGCTTCGACGGGTTCATCGACCACAGCAGCCGGTCGATGCCGTCCGGGGTGACGCGCAGCGACAGGACGGCGAACACGGCCCCCTCGTGGGAGAGCCGGACCGCGGGCAGGCCGTTGATCTCGGCCGGTTCCACCGTGACACCGATCCAGAAGCGCTCGGCGAAGGCGTGGTAGTACTTCGCCACACGCTGACGGCCCACGACGGGGAACTTCGAGGCCCGGACGACGCCTCCGCCGTCGGAGTACGAGATGACGTCGGCGGCGAACAGTTTCTCCAGCGCGGTGATGTTCCCCGACTGCGCGGCCGCGACGAACGCCGTCAGGAACCGGCGGTGCTCGGCCGTCGCCACCCGTGCGCGCTTCTCCGTGGCCAGGTGCTTGCGCGCCCGGCTCACCAACTGCCGGGCGTTGGCCTGCGTCTGGTCGATGATCTCCGCGATCTGCTGGTACGGGTAGTCGAACGCCTCGCGCAGCACATAGGCCGCGCGCTCGGTCGGCGTGAGCCTCTCCAGCAGCATGAGGACCGCGACTTCGAGCGCCTCCCCGTTGACGGCCCCCAGCGCGGGGTCGCTCTCGGTGTCGACCGGCTCCGGCAGCCAGGGGCCGACATAGGTCTCGCGGCGGACTCGGGCCGACTGCAGCACGTTGATCGCGAGCCGGGTCACGGTGGTCGCGAGGAACGCCTGCGCGTTCTTCACCTTCGAACGGTCGTAGGTCTGCCAGCGGATCCAGGCTTCCTGGATGACGTCCTCCGCCTCGCTGGCGCTGCCGAGGATCCGATAGGCGATACCGAACATGGTGCCGCGGGCGTCACGAAAGGCCTCCTCCGCCTCCTGGAGAGTGTCGGAGTCTTCCGCTGGTTTGTTCTTCGACGGCATTCCTTGCCTGTTCTCCCTGCTCGGCAAGGTGCCACCGAGGGCCGGTGGCAGCTCACCGATCCGTACGGATCCCTGCCGCGTACCGCGCCGGGCCTCCTCAGGCCCGGGACAGCCAGTCGGTGTAGTGCGTGGGGGCGACGCGGGCACCCTCCCGGGCGGTGAGGGCGTCGCCGCGGACGACGGCGAACATGCCGGCGGTGTCGTCGGGCACGACGCCACGCCCGTCGCCCTTGGCGGCGATGGTCATCCGGCCGATCTCGGTGAGGGGGTAGACATCGGGGCCCACGACGTTGAGGACGCCGCCGAGCGGACTGCCGACGGCGACATCGGCGACGGCGGTGGCGACGTCCGCGGCGGCGATCGGCTGGATCGGCGTCTCCGGCAGGCGGACGGTGTCGCCGTCGGTCGTCCACGACATGGTCGCCTCCATGAACTCCATGAACTGCGTGGCACGCACGATGGAGAACGGGACGGAGCCGGCCTTGAGGATCTCCTCCTGGAGCACCTTGGCCCGGTAGTAGTCCAGGTCGGGCACCCGGTCCACACCGACGATGGACAGGATGACGAAGTGGCCGACGCCGGCCCGCTCGCTCGCGCCGACGAGGTTGTCCATCGACGTCCGGAAGAAGGCCTCCGAGGCCTCGTCGAAGGTCGGCGAGTTCGTCAGGTTGACCACGACGTCGGCGGCTGCCACCGCCTCGTCGACGCCCTTGCCGGTCAGGAGGTCCACACCCGTCGACAGGGAGTGCGGGACCGCTTCGTGACCTGCACCGTTGAGCTTCTCGACGACCTGCGACCCGATCAGCCCGGTACCACCGACGACCGCGACCTTCATGGCACGACCCATCTCTCGATACTTATGTCCGTTATGCCCCTACGGCACCGAAGTTACCCCCGGGGAAGTCGGCTCGCCTGGGCAGCATGCGCTGAGCAATTCAGGACGTTACATATCCTGGATGTTCGATGTCAAAGATACATGCGGCGTATCCGCGCCACCCGAGGGGTGCCCGCCGCGCCGCCGGAGCGCGGGTCAGCTCCCGGCGGGACGTGGCGCCCGCAGGTGCGTCCGCTGTGCCAGCTCCTCCGGCTCGACCAGCGTCAGCATCGGGCGGCCAGGCTCGCAGAGCATGGTCACCACGAAGCGGGTCCGCGCGTCCGTGAGGGCATTGCCGTCCTGGTAGTGGATCACGTCCCCGCCCGGCTCCCAGAAGGTCTCACCGGCCCTGACGACGCGTTCCGGCTCGCCTTCCAGCTCGAAGCGCACCGCGCCCTCGATCACGTACCCGAAGGCCGGGCCCGTGTGGCGGTGCGGCGGGGTCCCCGGGTCCCCGGGCGGCCACTCGACCAGGATGGTCATCCCCGAGGCCCCCTCCGGGATGTGGGGCGGGGTGACGTCCTGGAGCATCGTGATCGCTGTCCGCCACGTTCCGGACTGCGGCTGCTCGCCGACCGTGCCCGCTGCTTCCTTGTCCGACATTGCGCTGCACCTCCGTAGACCGGCCCGGATCGGCCGAATGACGTCGGACCGCCCGCCCGTCGAGCGGGAGCGCCGACGGCCGCCTTCCGCGGTGGCCGTACTCGTCCGTCCCAGGCTTGCATGACTGCTGCAGAGGTACGACCGGGGAAAAACCGCATTTGTGACAGGTCCCGGCGAGAAACCCGCTCCACGACGGCGCGACGTGTCACACACCGCGGTCGCACCCGGTCTGTCGTGCGTCGGGAGGCTCGGACATGCCTTTCGACGCGACGTTGTGCCACACACAGAGGGGATGGTCTGCATGTCGTACCCGCAGCAGGTGTACTTCGGTGAGGGCGGCGAGGTCAGCGCGCGCTTCCGTCCGGAGAGCACCGGACCGGACCTCGGCGAGGCGGGCAAGGACGCCTTCCACTACCTGGCGACCACGGCCACGACACGGGGCGAGTTCGGGCTCTACCGGGTCGAGATGAGTCCGCGGGCCGGCGGCCCCAAGACGCATTTCCACCGGTCCATCTCGGAGTCGTTCTTCATCCTCGACGGGACCGTGCGCCTGTTCAACGGCGAGGAGTGGGTCGAGGCCCGGCAGGGCGACTTCCTGTACGTGCCGCAGGGCGGACTGCACGCGTACCGCAACGACTCCGACGCGCCGGCCCAGATGCTGCTGCTCTTCGCACCGGGCGCACCTCGTGAGAAGTACTTCGAGGGGCTGTCCCACCTGGCCCACGCCACGGACGAGGAGCGCGCCCGGTTCCTCGACGAGCACGATTCGTACTTCGTGGAGTGACCGGGCCGGTCCCGCCGGCCGGCGGCGGACGGGCGATCAGCTCCCGTCCCCGGCAGGCCGGCTGACGTCGGGCGGTGCCGCCCGTACGTCATCGCGCGTCCCCCCCACCGCCGGTGGTATGACCGGGGTGGCGCGCGGCGTGCACCACGCGACACACGAGATTCCGAGATTCCGAGATTCCCGAGATGAGGCGCATCGTGTCCCCTGAGAACACTTTCGTGGTCGTCGGCGGCGGCCTCGCCGCCGGCAAGGCGGTGGAGGCCCTCCGGCAGCACGGCTACGACGGCCGGCTCGTGGTCGTCGCCGACGAGCCGGAGAAGCCCTACATCCGTCCGCCGCTCTCCAAGGGCTACCTGCTCGGCAAGGAGGCACGCGACTCCCTGTACGTGCACCCCGACGGCTGGTACGCGGAGCACGACGTCGAACTGCTCCTGGGCACCACGGCACGCGCGCTCGACCCGGCGGGCCGCGAGGTGGAACTCGACGGCGGGCGGCGCCTGCCGTACACCAAGCTGCTGCTGGCCACCGGCTCGTCCCCGCGCCGCCTGCCGGTTCCCGGAGCCGAGCAGGACAACGTGCTCTACCTGCGCCGCGTGGGGGACAGCGACCGGCTCAAGGCCGCGTTCACCGCGGGAGCCAGGATCGTTGTCATCGGCGCGGGGTGGATCGGCATGGAGACCGCGGCGGCGGCCCGGCTGGCCGGCGCGGAGGTGACGGTGGTGGAGCACTCGGAGCTGCCCCTGCTCAACGTCCTGGGCCGTGAGGCCGCGGAGGTGTTCGCCGCGCTCCACACCGAGCACGGCGTGGTGCTGCACGCCAACGCGCAGGTGGAGCGCATCACCGGGGCGGACGGCCGTGCCGACGGCGTCCTGCTCGCCGACGGCACCCACCTGCCCGCCGACGCGGTGGTCGTCGGTGTCGGCGCCGCGCCCAACGTCCGGCTCGCCGAGGAGGCCGGGCTGGACGTGCGGAACGGTGTCGTCACCGACGCGCACCTGCGGACCTCGGTGGCCGACGTGTACGCCGCGGGCGACGTCGCCAACGCCCACCACCCGTTCCTCGACCGCCACATCCGCGTCGAGCACTGGGCCAACGCGCTGAACCAGCCGGACACCGCCGCGCAGGGCATGCTCGGCAAGGACGCCGTCTACGACCGGCTGCCGTACTTCTACACCGACCAGTACGACCTCGGCATGGAGTACACCGGCTGGACCGAGCCCGGCGGCTACGACCGCGTCGTCTTCCGGGGGGACCGCGCCGCGCGGGAGTTCATCGCCTTCTGGATGTCCGGGAACCGGGTGCTGGCGGGCATGAACGTCAACGTGTGGGACGTGGTCGAGCCGATCAAGGCCCTGATCACCTCCCGCTCCGACGTCGACGCCGCGCGCCTGGCCGACCCGGACGTGCCGCTGGACAGCGTCGCTTCCTGACGTCCGGCACGTGGGCGGGGGACGGCGCCGGCCGTCCCCCGCCCACCGCGCTGCCGTGTCACACCTGCCCGAAGCGCCCGGTCGTAATGAGTGACAACCAAGGCGATCGGAGCGGACCGTGGCACTCACTGAACAGCGCATCTCCACCATGGTGCTGGTGATCGGCACCGGAGGAGCGGGACTGCGGGCGGCGATCGAACTGGCCGAGGCCGGTGTCGACGTCCTCGCCGTCGGCAAACGACCCAAGGAGGACGCCCACACGGCGCTCGCCGCCGGCGGCATCAACGCGGCGCTCGCCACGATGGACCCCGAGGACAGCTGGCAGCAGCACGCCGCCGACACCCTCAAGGAGAGCTATCTGCTCGCCGATCCCCGCACCGTGCGCACCGTTACCCACGGTGCCGCCCTGGGCATCGACGACCTCGAGCGGTACGGCATGGCGTTCGCCCGCGAGGAGGACGGCCGGATCTCGCAGCGCTTCTTCGGCGCGCACAAGTTCCGGCGCACCGCGTTCGCCGGGGACTACACCGGTCTGGAGATCCAGCGCACGCTGATCAGGCGCGCGGACCAGCTCGGCATACCGGTGCTCGACGGTGTCTACATCACCCGGCTCCTGGTGCACGAGGGCGCCGTCTTCGGCGCCTACGGCTTCGACGTCGCCACCGGGAAGCGCTACCTCATCCACGCCGACGCCGTCATCCTCGCGGCGGGCGGCCACACGCGTATCTGGCGGCGTACGTCCTCGCGGCGCGACGAGAACACCGGCGACTCGTTCCGCCTGGCCGTGGAGGCCGGTGCCCGCCTCCGCGACGCCGAGCTGGTGCAGTTCCACCCCTCCGGCATCATCGAACCGGAGAACGCGGCCGGCACGCTGGTCAGCGAGGCGGCCCGCGGCGAGGGCGGCATCCTCCGCAACGCGCTCGGCGAGCGCTTCATGAGCCGCTACGACCCCGAGCGCATGGAGCTGTCCACGCGCGACCGGGTGGCGCTGGCCTCCTACACGGAGATCAAGGAAGGGCGCGGCACGCCCAAGGGCGGCGTGTGGCTGGACGTCTCGCACCTGCCGCGGCAGACGATCATGACGCGGCTCCCCCGGGTCTACCAGACCCTGCTGGACCTGCAGATGCTGGACATCACCCGCGAGCCCATCGAGATCGCGCCCACCGCCCACTACTCGATGGGCGGTGTCTGGGTCCGGCCCGAGGACCACAGCACGGACGTCCGCGGTCTGTACGCCATCGGCGAGGCCTCCAGCGGCCTGCACGGCGCCAACCGGCTGGGCGGCAACAGCCTCATCGAGCTGCTGGTCTTCGGCCGTCTCACCGGACAGGCGGCCGCCGCCTACTCCCAGGCGCTGACCTCGCAGCCGCGGTCGGCGTCCGCCGTGGCGCACGCCCGGGCCGAGGTCGACGACCTCCTCGCGGCCGACGGCCACGAGAACGTCCGCGCCCTCCAGCGCGCCATCCGCAACACCATGACCGAGCACGCGGGAGTCGTCCGCGACGAACAGGGGCTGCTGACGGGCCTGGGCGAACTCACCGCGATCGAGAAGCGGATGGCGGACATCGGCGTCCACCCCGACATCGCCGGCTTCCAGGACCTGGCGCACGCCTTCGACCTGAAGGCCGCGGCGCTGGCGGCGCGGGCCACGCTCGAATCGGCGCTCGAACGCCGCGAGACCCGCGGCTGCCACAACCGCAGCGACTACCCGGACCTGGACCCCGCGTTCCAGGTGAACCTCGTCTGGTCCCCGACGACGGGGATCACCCGCGAGAGCATTCCGCCCATCCCCGAGGAGATCTCCGCCCTGATGGAGGACGTCTCCACCGAGGGGAAGCTCGCCGAGTGACGCCCGGCTCGCGCGCATTGGCGCGCGAGCCCGCCGGGCGCCTGTCACAGGCGGGGTCCCCGCCCGGTCATTTTCTCCGTACGCACGAAATTCTCCGAGAGGAAGCTCCCATGAAGGTCGTCGTCATCGGCGGAACCGGGCTCATCGGCTCGAAGGTCGTCCGCAACCTCAGCGACCACGGGCACGAGGCCGTCGCCGCCTCGCCCAACACGGGCGTCAACACCCTGACGGGAGAGGGCGTCGCCGAGGTGCTGCAGGACGCGCAGGTCGTCGTCGACGTCTCCAACTCGCCCTCGTTCGAGAACGAGGCCGTGATGCACTTCTTCCGCACCGGCACGACCAACCTGCTCAAGGCGGCCGCGGAGGCCGGTGCCACCCACTACGTCGCGCTCTCCATCGTCGGCACGGACCGGCTCCCGGAGAACGGCTACTTCAGCGCCAAGCTGGCCCAGGAGGAGCTGATCAAGGCGTCGGGGCTGCCGTACTCCATCGTCCACGCCACGCAGTTCTTCGAGTTCACGAACGGGATCGCGGACTCCGCGACCGAGGGCGACACGGTGCGCATCGCTCCCGTCAAGTTCCAGCCCATCCACTCCGACGACGTGGCCCTCGCCGTCGCCCGCACCGCGGCCGGCGCGCCCCTCGACGGAACGGTCGAGATCGCCGGCCCCGACGCCTTCCGGTTCGACGAGCTGATCCGGGACGCGCTCGCCGTCCAGAACGACCCCCGTACGGTCGTCGCGGACCCGCGCGCCCCCTACTGGGGGTCCGAGCTGGAGGAGGACTCGCTGGTGCCGCTCGGGAGCGCGCAGCTCGGCGCGACCCGGTTCGCCGACTGGCTGGCGCAGCAGAAGTGACGTTCGCGGACGGCCCCTGCCCGCCGGGGGGCAGGGGCCACCGCCAGGGGGGCCGCGACCGGGCGCACACGACCCGGCGGTACCTGCTCGACATCCGCGCGGTGCGGCCCGAGCCGTCCCACGCCCCTTGAGGAAGATCCATCCGGCCCGCGTTTGGCAGCATTTGACCGTGTTGCCCGCGGGCCGTTTTGGTGCCGTGCCCTCCTGTCGACGCGCTGAGCAGCGGGATCGGGTTAGTCTGTCCGTCGTACCGGACACGGGGTGCCCCGCCGAGGGCTGAGATCACACCCGTCGAACCTGAACCAGTTCGCACTGGCGGAGGGATGTCTTCCATGCCTTTGACGCATGTTTCCGGCGGTCTGCCCGCCGACGGCCGGCAGACCGTCTTCGACGGGCGCATGCCTGCGTCGGCGGGCGATCTCCGCATCGAGGCGCACGGCATTCAGCCGGTCCCCGAGGGCAACCGCTACGGCGGCCCGGGTCGGCTGTTCACCGTGTGGTTCGCCCCCAACCTCACCATGACCGGCGTGTTCACCGGCACCATCGGCATCGCCCTCGGGCTGGACTTCGCCACCGCGCTCGCGGCCGTCGTGCTCGGCACCGTGATCGGCGCGATCCCCACCGCCTACCTCGGCACCTGGGGAAGCCGGACCGGCGCCGGGCAGTTGCCGCTGGCCCGGCTCGCCTTCGGCCGGGCCGTCGCGCTCCCCGGCATCCTGCAGTGGCTGTCCTCGGTCGCCTGGGACGCGCTGATCGGGCTCTTCGGCGGGGACGCGCTGGCCCGGCTGTGCGGGCTGCCGTTCTGGCTCGGCGTCCTGGTGATGATGCTCGCCCAGGGCGCTCTCGGCGTCCTCGGCTACGAGGCCATCCACCGGCTCCAGATCGTCATGACCTTCGTGCTCGCCGCGGCGTTCGCGCTGATCGCCTGGAGGCTGCTCGACGGTGTCCACCCCGCGGCCACCGGCTCCGCCCACGGCGCCGACCGGGGCGGCGCGTTCGTCCTGACCAGCACCATCGCGCTGAGTCTGGCGCTGTCCTGGGCCCCGTACGCCAGCGACTTCAGCCGCTACCTGCCGCGCACCACCTCCCGCCCGCGCATGTTCTGGTACACCGTCGCGGGCCTGGTGGTGTCCTTCGTGGCCGTCCAGGCCCTCGGGCTGTGGGGCGCGTCGGTGCTGACCGACCAGACCGCGGCCGGTGTTGCCGATCTGCTGGGCGGCGGGCCGGTGGGCGCGTTCGGGCTGCTCGCCGTGGCGTTGGCGGCCCTGTGCAGCAACGCCATGAACGACTACAGCGGATCGCTGGCCCTCCAGACCGCCGGCGTGCGCATACCCCGCCCGGCGGCGGCCGCCTTCGCCGCCGCCCTCGGCTTCCCCCTCGTGCTGTGGATGCACGCCGCCGACACCACGGCCCGCTTCCAGAACGTCCTGCTGTTCGTGGGCTACTGGATCCCGGGGTTCGTAGCGATCGTCGTCGTCGACTGGCTGGCCCGGGCGCGGGCGCGGGGCGGCGAGGAGATCGACCTCGCCGCGGAGACCGCCCGCCCGCAGCCCTGGCTGCCGGCCGTGCTCGCGTTCGCCGCCGCCTTCGCCGCGGCCGTGCCGTTCATGGACACCAGCCTGTACGTCGGCCCGGTGGCGGACGCCCTGCACGGCGCCGACCTCTCGTACTACGTGGCGTTCCTGGTGGCGCTCGCGGTGTACGCGCCGCTGCGGCTGCGCCACCGAGCGCAGGTCTGAGCCGCCACGCCCCCGTCCGTCCCCGAAGGAGCGACCCCATGGTCCCGACGTCCGCCGATCACATCGCCTTCGCCGCGCAGGCGCTCACCCGCGTCCGGGAGCAGTCCCCGCTGGTCCAGTGCCTGACCAACGCGGTGGTGACGGGCTTCACCGCCAATGTCCTGCTGGCGCTGGGCGCCTCGCCCGCCATGGCCGACATCCCCGGGGAGGCCGGGCCGTTCGCCGGGATCGCCTCGGGGGTCCTGATCAACCTCGGCACCCCGCACGCCGAGCAGCGCGCCGCCATGACCGAGGCCGCGCGGGCGGCGGCCTCGGCCGGCACCCCGTGGGTGCTCGACCCGGTGGCCGTCGGCGCGCTGCCGGTGCGCACGGCGCTGGCGCGTGAACTCCTGGAACTGCGGCCGACGATCGTACGGGGCAACGCCTCGGAGATCATCGCGCTGGCGGGCGCGGGCGGCGGCGGCCGCGGGGTGGACTCCTCCGACGGTGTCGAGGCCGCGGAGGAGCCGGCGCGGCGCCTGGCCGCAACGACCGGCGGCGTGGTCGCCGTCTCGGGGCCGGTGGACCTCGTCACCGACGGCGTGCGCACGGTCCGCGTCGCCAACGGCGACGCCCTGCTGACCCGTGTGACCGGCGGCGGCTGTGCGCTGGGCGCCGTGATGGCGGCTTTCGCGGGGGTGGGCGAGGACCCGTTCGCCTCGACGGTGGCCGCGGTCACCGCGTACACGGTCGCCGCGGAGCCGGCCGCGAAGGCCGCCTCCGGGCCCGGCAGCTTCGCCGTGGAATTCCTGGACGCGCTCGCCGCCCTGCGGGAGTCCGACATCGTCGAGCGGGCGGCGCTGTCGTGACGCCGGCGCCGGTCGACCTGTCGGTCTACCTGGTCACGGACGCGGCCCAGTGCGCGGCTCGTGGCCGCACTGTGGCCGAGACCGTCGCCGCCGCGGTGGCGGGAGGCGTCACCGCGGTGCAGATCCGTGAGAAGCACGCGGACGGCGGGGACTTCCTGCGAACGGTCACGGAGGTCGCGGCGGTCCTTCCTGAGCGTGTGGCGCTGATCGTCAACGACCGGGTGGACGTGTTCCTGGCCGCCCGCCTCGCCGGCGTGCGGGTGACGGGCGTCCACGTCGGCCAGTCGGACCTGCCCCCGGCCGCGGTCCGCCGGCTCATCGGGGAGCACGCGGTTCTGGGCCTCAGCGCCGCCACCCCCGGCGAGTTGCGTGCCGCCGCCCAGGATCCGGCGGGTGTCGACCACGTCGGCATCGGCGCGCTCCACGCGACCCGCACCAAGGCGGACGCTCCCCCTTCGCTCGGCCTCGACGGCTTCGCCCGGCTCGTCGGGCTCAGCCCGCTGCCCGCGGTCGCCATCGGCGGCGTGACCCCGGCGGACCTGCCGGGCCTGCGTAAGGCCGGGGCGGCGGGAGCGGCGGTCGTGTCCGGCATCTGCGCGGCCGAGGACCCCCTCGCCTCGGCCCGCGCGTACGCCCTCGCCTGGGGCGCACTGCCGGTCTAACCGCTGATCTCGTGGTGCTCGTGCTCCTCGTGGGCCTCGTGGACAACGGGCTTGGGGATCTGCGTGCCCTCGCCGTACAGACCGCGGCTCAGCCTGGCCCGCAGCCGCCCGGCCGGGCCGCCCGCGCCGGCGGGGATCGGGCGGTACTGCTCGTAGTCGGTCAGGGTGTGGAGCCGTTCCGGGTCGAGCGGCTCGTGGACCTCGACGTACTCGCCGTTGGGCATGCGCTTGATGACTCCGGTCTCACGTCCGTGCAACACCTTGTCGCGGTCGCGGAGTTGGAGGCCGAGCGCCCAGCGCTTCGTCACCGCGTAGACCGCGAACGGGACGACGAAGAGCCCGATCCGCACGGCCCATGTCACCGCGTTGACCGAGACGTGGAAGCGGGTGGCCATCACGTCGTTGGCCGCACCGAGCAGGGCCACGGCGTACACGCTGATCCATGCCGCGCCCAGCGCCGTCCGCACCGGCCGGTTCCGCGGCCGGTCGAGGAGGTGGTGGTCCCGGTCGTCGTCGGTGACCCAGGCCTCGATGAAGGGGTACGCCCCCATGGCCAGGAAGAGACCGGCGCCCACCGCCAGCGGGATCAGGTTGTCCAGGGCGAGGGTGTGGCCCCACACGACGACCTCCCAGCCGGGCATGACCCGCAGGAGCCCGTCGGCCACGCCCATGTACCAGTCGGGCTGGGACCCCGCGGTGACCTGGTCGGGGCGGTACGGGCCGTACAGCCAGACGGGGTTGATCTGCGCGATCGACGCGATGACGAGGATGATCCCGGTGACCAGGAAGAAGTAGCCGCCGGCCCGCACGGCCAGCGATTTGAAGGGGATGCCGACGACATTCCGCTCCGTGCGCCCTGGTCCCGGGAACTGCGCACGATTGTGACGGATCGTCAGGAAAATCAGGCCGGCGAACAGTGCCACCATGATCGCGGGCAGCACCACCACGTGGAGCGTGTGGAAGCGGGCGATCAGCTCCGTCCCGGGAAACTCGCCCCCGAACAGGAACATCGACAGGTAGGTGCCGACGACCGGGATTGAGAGGATCGTGCCGTTCACGACCATCAGGCCGGTCCCGGAGAGCAGGTCGTCCGGGAGGTCGTATCCCGTCAGTCCCTCGAACATGCCGAGCACCAGCAGCAGGAAGGAGAGCACCCAGGTGAGCTCCCGCGGCTTGCGGAAGGCGCCGGTGAAGAACATCCGCATCAGGTGCGCGAAGAGACTGGCGACGAAGATCAGCGCCGCCCAGTGGTGGGCCTGGCGGATCAGCAGTCCGCCGCGGACGTCGAAGGAGATGTGCAGGGTCGAGTTGTACGCCTCCGACACCGTCTGCCCCCGCAGCGGCGCGTAGCTCCCCTGGTACGGCACCTGCTCCATCGACGGGTGGAAGTACAGCATCAGGTACACGCCCGTAAGGACGAGCACCACGAAGCTGTACAGGGATATCTCCCCCAGCATGAAGGACCAGTGGTCCGGGAACACCTTGCGTCTGGTCTCACGGAAGAGGCCGCTGACCCCCAGCCGCCCCCTCGCCCATGCGGCGAAGGCGTTCCCCCTGGTATCTCGTCCCGCTGCGTCCGGCCGGCTGTCGCTGTCCATTTTCGTACCGCCATTCGTGGATCACCCATGCCGTCACCACTAGGACCGAAACAGCCGCGTAAATGTGACATCGGACAGCGGAGCGCGGGCGGCGCGTCACAAGATCCGGGCCTGCCCGGTCTCATGTTCAGAGCCGAAGAGTGCGAGCGGGTGCAGCGTGCACTCGTGCGCAGACCTCCTGTGCTTCGACGAGGTCGAGCCTGCGGCCGCGCTGTGTGGTGCCGTGCTCGAGGGAGGATGCGGAATGGACTTTGCCGGTGAGGCGGTGTCGCTCGCCGAGCTGCTCGACGAGCGCCGGCATCTGCTGGACGTCGCGTACCGGATGGTGGGCAGCGACGGCGAGGCGGAAGGCGTCGTCGTGGAGACCTACCGCCGGTGGTACGCACTGTCAGACATCGCACGTGCGCAGATCGCGACGCCGCGGTCCTGGCTCGCGGCGACCGCGGGCGGCATCTGCCGGGCCCGGCCGGACCTGCCCGGCCCGAGTGACGGCGCTCCCCAGGACCCCGAGCGGGCGGACTTCGCGGGCGGCAACGCCTTCGGGCCTGCGCCCGCCCCGGTGGCGGACGTCGTGGGAAGGGGGCGTCCGGGGTCCCTCGCGCCCGCCACCCGCGCATGCCGGTGGCTCCGGTCGTGGCGTGCGCGCACGGCGTCACCCGTGCGCCACGACGCGCTCGTCACCGCTGTGCGGGAAGCCTGCGCGGCGGAGGACGCCGGACTGCTCGCGTCATTGATGTCCGCCGACGCAACGGCGGTCTTCGACGGCGGCGGCAAGGTCAGGGCGCTGGTGAGGCCGGTGCACGGGAGCGAGCAGGTCGCGCGCAGCCTGCTGGTGCTCCTGGCGAGACGGCCGCGCACCACTCTGCGCGCCCAGCCCGTGAGCGGGCGGACCGGCCTCGTGGTGCGCTGCGACCACCAGGTCGCCGCGGTCATCAGTCTCGGTCTCACCGGCGACCGCGTCGGTCAAGTGTGGGTCGTCCTCAATCCCGACAAGCTCCGCCCCTGGAACGAGTCCCCCGCCCTCTGACGGCCGTGCCACGCACGACGGCACGTACCTGCCGGCCGTCAGGACGGCCGGCAGGTACGTGCGCGGGGATGCCGGGCAGCGAGCTGCTCAGACGGTGGTGCGGTCGCCCGCCGGGCGCTCACCGGCGCGCCGGGGATCGCTGCCGGTGACGAACTCGTCCCGCGGATGCTGCACGGAGGCCAGCGAGACGAGGTCCCGGCCGAAGGCCGCCGCGGTGAGCCAGACGGCGAGCACCCGGACCTTCCGCTCCCAGGTGGGCACCGCCAGCACGTGATAGCCGCGGTGCATCAGCCAGGCGAGGAGTCCCTTGATGACGATCCCCTTGTACTGGAAGATGCCCCGGCCCAGGCCGAGCGTGGCCACCACCCCGAGGCTGCTGTGCCGGTAGTCCCGGACGGTGCCGCCGCGCAGGTCGGCGAGGATGTTCTTCGCCAGGCGCCTGCCCTGCCGCACCGCGTGCTGGGCGTTGGGCACCGTACGGGCACCCGGCACGGGCGACGCCAGGTCGGGCACGGCCGCGTCGTCCCCCGCCGCCCACACGTCGGGCAGCGGGTCGCTGTCGGTGCCCACCCGCAGATCGGGGCGGACGACGATCAGGCCGCGCTCGTCGATCGGCAGGTCGGTGTGGTTGTGCACCACGGGGTTGGAGGCGTTGCCGGCGGTCCAGACGATCAGTCCCGAGTCGAACTCCTCCCCGCTGGACAGCACGACGTGGCCGCCCTGGGCGGAGGTGAGCTGCGTGTTCAGGTGGACGTGCGCGCCGCGGCGCTCCAGGGAGCGCACGACCCAGGCACCGGGCTTGTCGGTCACCTCGGGCAGGATGCGGTCGCGCGCCTCGACCAGGTGGAAGGACAGCTCGTCGAAGGCGAGTTCCGGGTACACCTTGAGCATCGCCGTCGCCAGGGACAGCAGTTCACCGAAGCCCTCGACCCCGGAGAACCCGCCACCCACCACAGTGACGGTCAGCAGCTTGCGCCGCTCGGGACCCGGCGGCAGGGACGCGGCCTGGTCGAACGCGGTCAGCAGCCGGTCGCGGATGGCCACCGCTTCCTCGACGTGCTTCAGCCCGATCGCGTGCTCCGTCAGGCCCGGTACGGGGAAGGTGCGGGTCACGGCGCCGGCGGTGACCACGAGGACGTCGTAGCGCAGCTCGAACTCGTCTCCGTTCACCGGCCGGACGGTGACCGTCCGGTCCGCGCTGCGGATCTCGGTCACGCTCCCGGCGATCAGCCGGCTCTTGCGCAGGTGCCGGCGCAGCGACACGGCGGCGTGCCGGGCCTCGACCGAGCCGGCGGTGACCTCCGGCAGGAAGGGCTGGTAGGTCATGTACGGGCGCGGGTCGACGACCGTGATCCTCGCTTCCCCGGCCCGCACCTTCTTCTCAAGGCCCCAGGCGGTGTAAAAGCCCGCGTAGCCACCACCGACGATCAGGATCTCACGCATGGTTCCCTCTGTTTTCGGTTCGTCACGAAGAAGACCGTGCAGAGCCGCGTGGTGTGACATGCGGGCACCCCGTCAGGGGTTGTCGTGGTGGTCGGGTCGCACTTCGATGTGGTCGGGTTCGAGGTCGAGCAGGACGCGCTGGCGGATGTCGAGTGCGGTGGTGAAGTCGCGGGGCAGCTGGAGCCGGCCGGCCCGGTCGACGGTGGCGTACTCGCGGGCGTGGGTGGTGGTGTTGCCCTCGTCGTCGACGGTGGTGTGGCGCAGGACCTCGGAGGCGGTGCGGCCGTCGCGGATGGCGACGGTGCGGTCGACGGCCTGGGCGACGGCCTGGTCGTGGGTGACGATGACGACGGTGGTGCCCAGCTCCTGGTTGACGGCGCGGAAAGCGCCGAAGACCTGGTCCGCGGTGGCGGAGTCGAGCTGTCCCGTGGGCTCGTCGGCCAGGACGAGGGCGGGGTGGTTGGCCAGGGCCACGGCGATGGCCGTGCGTTGCTGCTCGCCGCCGGACATCTGCTGGGGGCGGCGGTCGGCGCAGTGGGAGACGCCGACCAGGTCGAGGAGTTCGGCGGCGCGGGCGGCGCGTGCCGCACGGCCCTTCACGCCGCCGGCCAGGCGCATGGGGAGGACGACGTTCTGCAGGGCGGTGAGGTAGGGCAGCAGGTTGCGGCTCGTCTGCTGCCAGACGAAGCCGACGACTTCACGCTGGTAGCGCAGCCGGGCCTTGCCGTCCAGGGCGAGCAGGTCGAAGCCGGCGACGGTCGCCGCTCCCGCGGTGGGGGTGTCCAGTCCGGCCAGGATGTTCAGCAGGGTGGACTTGCCTGAGCCGGACGCGCCGACCAGGGCCATGAGTTCACCCCGTTCGACGAGCAGGTCCAGTCCTTGCAGGGCCTGGACCTCGACGCCCTGGGCGGTGAAGATGCGCACCAGGCGGTCGCAGGCGATGAGCGCGTCCTGTCCGTAGGCGGGACGCTCGCGGTGCGCGGTGGCGCGCCGTTCGAGCTCCGCCAGGGAGACGCCAGGAGCGCCGCCCCCGGCCTCGGTGGTGGTACTGGTCTGGGTCGTGTTGTCGGTCATGATCGGTCCCCGATCCGCAGTTCCGTTCCTTCGCCGCGCCGTCCGGTGACCCATGCCTGTACCGCCAGCACCGCGCAGGCCAGCGCGACGAGCGCGGCCGACGGCAGGAGCAGGGAGGCGGGGTCGGTGCGCAGTACCGCCGCCGACACGTCGGTGGCGGGTGTGGTCGTGCTGAACGCCAGTGCCGTCAGGTCGACGCCGGGCCGCAGCAGCGGCACGGTGGCGAGGCTGACCAGGATGCCGCCGACCGCGCCCAGCAGGACCTGCGGCAGCATCTCCAGGACGGCCAGGCTCTGCCGCTGGCGGCTACTCATTCCCATGGTGCGCAGGCGGGCCAGCAGGGCCCGCCGCTGCGGTGCGTTGTGCAGCAACGACAGCAGCAATGCCAGCGCGCTGTAACCGGCACCGGCCGCGACCGCTGCCAGATACACACCGCGCGCACCGGACTGCAACGCCGTCGTGCTCCCGTACGCGGCCCGCTCCTCCGAGCGGAGCAGGACCTGGACGTCGCGTGCGCCGGCAGCGTGGACGGCCGCGCGCAATGCCCTGCCGTCGATGTCCTCGCCGCTGATCAGGAGCGTCAGCGGGCGAGTGGCCGCGGCCACCGCGCCCGGGTGTGCACGGTGGACGGACGCCTCGGAGACGATGACGAACTCACGACCCGCGACGGCCGGTGTCGCCGTCACGGTGGCCACCACATGGGCGTCGAAGGCGCTCGCGGAAGTGTAGAGAGTCGTGGTTCCGTGGCCGATCTGCCGTGCGAGTCGTGGTGAGGCGATGACCGGGGCCGGGCCCCGGCCCGGGTCGGCCAGTGCCGCGGCCGGGAACGAGGTCCCCACACCGGTGTACCGGGCCAGACGTGCGTAGCGTTCGGGATCCACGATCACCGTGTCGTACCTGGTGCGTGTCGACTGCAGAATCTTCCCCGTCTCGACACGGACGCCCAGGACGTCGCGCACGCCCGGGACCTCGCGGACGCGGGCGTCCAGCCCCTTCGGGAGGGCGAGTCCCATGGAGGACTGCACCCGCGCGTCCGCTCCCACCTTGACGACTGCCGCGTGGTCGCGTCCGCTCTCGACGCCGGCGAGGACGGAGCCTCCGAAGGACGTCACGGTCAGGGCGATCAGCACGGCCAGCAGCGGCAGTGCCGCGGTCGAGGGGGCACGGCCCGCACGGGCCGTACCGATCTGCAGCACAGCGCCCCTCAGGCGTGCGGCAGGGCGGCCCAAGAGCCGTAGCGGCAGCGGGTACACGCGCAGCAGCACCAGCGCGGCGATCACGGCCACCAGGACCGGGGCCGCGGCCGTGAGCAGGTCCGCGCCGCCGTCCGCGGTGCCCCGCTGGCGCAGAGCGACCACCGAGCCGGTCACGATGACGGCGACTGTCAGTTCGGCCACGGTCCGGCGCCGCGACGGCCGCACCGCGACCAGGTCCTCACGCTGCTCCAGCCGCGGCCTGCGGGCCGCGGCCAGAGCCCGCAGGGGCAGGGCGAAGGAGGACACGGCAGCGACGAAGGCTGCCGCGACCACCGACGGAGTGGATCGGTCGGCGGGGAAGAGCAACAGCGCGAGTTCCAGTCCGAGGGCCGCCGACACCACCGCGACCAGCGCACTCTCGCCGATCAGCCGGGCGGCCAGGCCGGGCAGGGCGATGCCCCGGGCCCGCAGGAGCGTCAACTCCGCCCGGCGCCTTGCCACCTGGAGGCCGGCGGCCATCAGGAGCACGACGGCGGCGACCGTGCCGACACCGACCGCGGCGATCAGGATCAGCGGCTGGGCAGCGGCACGCTCGCGCTGGAAGGGCATGAGCAGGTCGGCCAGCCCCTCCTTCTCGACGGTCAGGCCGAGCTGGTTGGTCAGTGAGTGCAACTTGGCGGCGTCCGCCCCCGCGTTGAGCGCCGAGATCCGGTCTCCGGCCGCGTGGGCATCACGCGCGGTGAGCGCGCCGATGTCGGCCGGATGGTGCCAGTACACCTCCGCGCCGTCGTGGAGGCTGAGCAGGGCGGACGTGGCCTCCGGGTCGATGAGCGCGGTGAAGTGCCAGTAGTACGTCGGATCGACGGCGGGCGACGGCTGCACGGTGATCAACGTCGGCGCGCGCAGGTCGGGTTCGGCGTTCCAGTAGGCGATTCCCGGAGACCGGGGCGACACGATTCCGGTGATCCGTACGGTCAGCTTCGAGCCGACCGTGTCCAGGAGGTGGATCGCCGAACCCGCGTGCAGCCGCATGACCTTGGCCGTGCGGTCGGTGACCACCGCTTCGACGACACCTCTGTCCTTGCCGGGACGAGGCAGCCGTCCTGACACGATTCGGGTGCGGCCCGCGAGGTCCTTCTGGGCGAGCAGCGTGGTCTGCGGATCCCGGCTCTTGGAGGGGCGTGGCAGGCCGGGGTCGACGGCCGGGGTGGCATCGGCGCTGCGCACGCCGTAGACGGTCTGGCTCTCGTCCAGGGCCAGCGGAGCCCGGACGACCTGCTGGAACGCTCCCTCGGTCCGCGCGACGGACTCCGGGGTGAGCAGTTTCTCGGCGCCGTTCGGGACGGACAGCCGCGACACGTCCAGCGACATCGTGACGCTGCGGCCGGCCAGCGGCGCCTGCCGCAGCATGTCCCGCAACGCGTCGTTCTCGTATCCGTCCACGGCCCGGGGCAGCGCTGCCGCCAGGAGCGCCGTCACCAGCACCAGTGCGGCCAGGGCCACGGTCCCGCCGGGGGCGGCCCGCAGCCGGGCACGGATCCAGGACACGTCGCCGTGACCGCGAGCACTCAGCGGTTCGGTCATGTCACTCACCTCCTTGACGACGCAGCGCCTGGACCGGGTCGGTCGACCGCAGCGCCATCAGTGCCACGACCAGCAGCGGCAACACCGCCACGACGACCATCAGTAGAAGGAGCGACCCGGACGGCAACTCCACACGTACCGCCGGCACCGGGCTGTCCGCACCGGCGGTCAGGACGACCAGCGGCACGACCAGCCGGGTCAGCACGGCGCCCAGCACCGTCCCCACCGCGACCGCGACCACCACCAGCAGGCCCTGCTCGACGGCCACCACACGCGCCAGCGAACGCCGCGGCGCGCCCAGCGCGGCCAGGATGGCGGTCTCCTGCGCCCGCTCCCGCATCGCGCCGATCGCCGCGACCGCGAAGCCGACGGCCGCCAGCACCGTCGCCGTCACCACGGCGGCGGGCAACGCCGACAGCGGGCCGGCGCCGAGCGGATCGCTCCGCAGGTCCGCCTTTTCCTCGTCACGGGACAGGACCGAGGTGATGTCGCCACGGGCCCTCAGCTCGGACGCGACCCGCCCACCGGCCCCCGGGTCGGTGGCGATCCACCACTCACCCGGCTGCCACCCGCCCTGGTCCAGCCCGGCCAGTGCGCGGTTCACCGTCCGCAGGTCCAGCAGGAGCGCACCGCCGTCGGTGTCGGCCGACGACGCACCGGTGGTGGGCAGCGCCCGTACCGCTCCGGCGATGCGGACGGTCAGTTTCGCACCCCGCACATCGACGCTCACCGCGTCGCCCACGTGCGCGTCGACGGCCCGCAGGAACGCTTCGGTGACCACCGCGGGCACGTCCCCGGTGAACGGCTTGCCGGCGGCCAGTTCCACCGCGGCGCCGTTGGAGCCGTTCCAGAGGTCGTCCGCGTTGGGCAGCGCGCCGGTGTCGTAGCGCACGGTCAAGGGGGTGCGGTGGTCGCTGCGCGGCGTCCGCGCGCTGGTCGTGGGGCCGCTCGCCGGGGTACCGGTGTCGGGCGCGTCGGTCCGGGTGCGCACGGTCCACGTGGCTCCGTCGGGCACGGACACGGCCTGCGTGGCTCCGTCCGGACCGACGGCGGCCAGCGCCGTGAGGGAGAGCCGGTGGTGCTCGTTCTCCCCGGGTATCCGGAAGCCGGTCTTGAGACCGGTCAGGCGCAGGGGCCCGGCCGGTCCGGCGCCGCGTGCCCGGCCCGCTTCGGCGGCGAGGTCCGCCACCAGCACGTGCGTTCGCCCGTCCGCGGGAAGGTCGCCCAGCACAAGCGTGAAGGGCGTTCCGTAGCGGTCGGTGAACGTCGCCGACACCCGGTCGGTGACGGTGCCCGCGGCCGCCCGGTCATGGAGGTCCACGGCCTCCAGGCTCATGGTCATCCGCAGTCGGGCCACGTGCTCCGGCAGCACGAACCCCTCGGCACCTGCGGAGTCCCGCCGGGGCCGCAGGCTCCGCAGCAGGTCCGCCAGGGGCTTGTCCGCCAGGTCCTCGCGCAGCCGCATCACCCCGCCCGCGGTCGTGGAGTCGACGGCGAGCACGGTCGCCTCCCGCTCCGCCGGAAGGGGCACCGCCGAACGGCCCACCGGTGTGACGGCGGTGACACCGCGCATGCCGTCGTACACGCCGCCCTGCCCGAAGGGCGGGGTCGACGTCCCGGTCACACGGACGTCCGCACCGACGGCGAAGTCCGCCTGGTCGTTCTGTGAACGCGTCCAGCTCGCGCTCTCCCCGATCGCGAAGACGCTGATCGCCATGGCGAAGACCAGCAGCAGCGCGGGGGTGGTCCCGCGTCCGGCCCGCCGGGAGAGCTGCCAGCCGGCCAGCGCCGCCGCCAGGCCCCGGACCCGTGCCGCGCGCCGTTCGCCGATCCGGGCGGCCAGCGGCAGCAGGCGCAGGGTGAGCACAGCCCCCGCGAGCAGGCAGAGCGCCGGTGCGATCACCAGCACGGGATCCAGGCCCAGGGCGCCGCCGCTGTCGGCCGTGAGCACGCCCGATCCGCCGGCGCGGCGGGAGAGCTGCCAGAAGGCCAGGGCGGCCACGACCAGCAGTCCGATGTCGGCACCGGCGCGCACGGGGCCGGGCAGCGCCCGCCGCCCGTCGCCCGCCGCATGCTCACCCGCGTACGTCCCGGGGCGCCGCACCGACGGCGCCAGCACGATGAGGGCGCACACCGCCGCGGTCAGGGCGGCCGGCCACAAGGCGTCGGACGCGGGCACGTCGAGTGCCACCCCGGCGCGGGCCAACGCGCCGTGCACGGCCAGCCGGTGCACCAGCGGTCCGGCCAGCAGGGGCGCCGCCACGGCGGCGGGCACCGCGAGGAGCAGCGCCTCCGTCGCGGCGAGACCGGCCACGCGGGCACGGGAGGCGCCGCGGGCGCGCAGCAGGGCGGTCTCCCCGGAACGGTCGGCCGCCAGCAGCCCGGCGACCAGGAACAGCGCGAGCGCGGCCAGCAGTCCGAGTTGCAGGGCGACGACGAGCAGGGTGGAGCGGGACACGAACAGGGTCTGGCGCAGTTCGTCCAGCAGATCGGGCAGTTCACTGCTCGCCGTGATCTCGCCGTCCGGCGCCGAGTGGCCGAGCCGGGCCACGGCCTGCCGGGCGGCCCGGCCGAGGCCGTCCATGCGGTCCGTGGTGACACCGGCGAAGTCGGCGCGCCCCTGCCAGAGGTACTCGGCCGCCGGGACGCGGCCGGGCGCGAAGGCGGCGGGATCGACGAGCATCGGGCCGTACGTGGTGAACGACAGGGTCTGTGTCCCCCGGCCGCCCAGCGGGTCCAGCCGCCAGTAGGACGAGGCGGGGTCGGCGGGCCGGTAGGTACCGGTGAGCCGCACCTTCAGGGTCCCGCCGCCGAGCCGGTCGGCCAGCGTGACCTCGTCGCCCGGGCGCAGCTTGAGCGCGTTCGCCGCCGTATCGGGCAGGGCCGCCGGTACCGGCCCCCGGCCCGGGGGCGGTCCGGGAAGGGCTCCGGCGGCCACCGTGACCCGTGTGGGGTCGAGCGTGGCGAGCACGGTCAGATCCGGGTTGCCCGAGTCCGCCGCGCCGGCCGGCCGCAGGCCCGGCGGCAGACCGTACGCGCCGGAGCGGGTGCTCGTGGCCACGGTCACCGGCAGCCCGTCGAACGCTCCGGCGACGGCCTTGCGCACCGCGCGGTCCGTGTCCGCACGGTCGCCGCCGTCGGCGTCCGCGGTCACCTCGACGAGTGTCCGGCCGGACGCGGGGTCCTGGAGCGCGCGCCGCAGTCCCGCGTCCCCCACCGACGCGCCGAAGGCCGCGAGTGCCGCCACCGTGCACGTGGTGAGCACGATCGACAGCAGGGCGGCGCCCAGGAGCAGCCGGTGGGCGCGCAGCCGCAGCAGTAGAAACCTCGGCAACTGTCCCCAACCCTCGTTCTTCCGCAACCGCGGAAGCGACATCGGCTCCGTTCACTGCGCCGGCAGTGTGGTTGCTGCGGAGTTCCGGACGGTGCAGCCACGAGTCACCGTGCGAGGAGCGCATGGCACCGCCGCAGTCCGTCCGAACGCGGGGTGATCTTCTCATCGGAACGCATTCTTGCCAATGACTGCCGCGGAATCCCACTGTGCCCATCATCACGTTGCCCTGTGCACGTACGCCGTAGCTTGCCCCGCTCGCTCCTCCTTAGGGTGGCCGCCATGAGCAACGGAGTGTTGGACCGACAGGGGGAGCCGGCCGGGGGCGGCGCGGTTGCCGACGCCATGGTCGTCGTCGAGGACCTGGTGCGTACCTACGGGAGCGGGGACACGGCCGTGCACGCGGTGCGGGGTGTGTCCTTCAGCGTGGCGCGCGGCGAACTCGTGGCCCTGAAGGGGCGTTCGGGTTCGGGGAAGACGACGCTGCTCAACCTGATCGGGGGGTTGGACCGGCCCGACTCCGGCAGCGTCCGTGTCGACGGCACCGAGCTCGCCGGGCTCGGTGAACGCGAACTGCTCGCGCTGCGCCGGGACCGCATCGGCTTCGTCTTCCAGTCCTTCGGCCTGCTGCCGATCCTCACCGCCGCCGAGAACGTCGGCGTCCCGCTGCGGCTGCGCAAGGCGGACCGGGCCGAGCGCGAGGAGCGTGTCAGCCTCCTGCTCACCCTCGTCGGCCTGGACGGGCACGCCGCCCAGCGGCCCGGCGAACTGTCCGGCGGCCAGCAGCAGCGGGTGGCCATCGCCCGTGCCCTGGCCAACCGTCCGGCCCTGATCATCGCCGACGAACCGACGGGCCAGCTCGACGCCGACACCGGGCGCGCCGTGATGGAGCTCCTGCGCGCGGTCGTGCACAGCGAGGGCGTCACCGCCCTCGTCGCCACCCACGACCCCCAACTCCTCGCTCTCGCCGACCGCGTGATCGAACTGCGCGACGGCTCCCTCCTGGACGACGAGCCGGCCGGCGAGGACCTGTCCGCCTGATCGTGCGGCGGCAGCCCCGGTCGGGGCGCCGCACCGCCGATGCCTCACGGGCACCTGCTGTCACACTCTCCCCGCCTGTCCTGTCCTGGGTTCGTGTCCCCGCTCCGCTTCTTCGGGAAGGGGGCACGTCCCCCGCTCAACTGCCAGGAAGGGCAACCATGTTCCGTACGAGCGACGACGCCCCCCGCGCGCGGGTGGCCGCGATGTCACTGACCTCGGAAGCCGAGTTCCTCGAAGTGCGCGTCCGTCATCTGCGCGAGGAGATCTCCGCGATCGACACGCGGCTCGACGCGATCAGTGCCGCTCTTCGCGGCCTGCCGGCCCCGGTGCGCCCGTACGGCCCCGGCGCAGGGACCCGGGGCACGCCTCGTCGCTGAGCCGCCGGCGGTCCGGCCCTCGGTGGTGCGGTCATGACACGCCTTGCGGAACGTGTGAAATCTCTCCCCGGAAATCGCTGCGCGATGTCACGGACGGGCGCGTCGTCCGGTCTACCCAGTGGAACGACAAACCGGACAATCCAGGCGCGCCCGGAGGGGAGTTCACCACCCCGGTGCGGCCACCGGAATCGAGACCGAGAAGGGAGCTGAGAGGCCATGCTGCTCGAAATGACCGGACGCGATTCCCGGGAGTCCGCCACGGACAGCGCTGATGCCGAGCCGGGCCCTCACGCCCCGCACCACGCCCCCGGCCACGACCGCCGCTCCCCCGCGGACCGCACCTCGCCCCACGCAGCCGCCCCCGGCCACGACAAGTGGCTCGTGGGCCTGGAGACCCGGACCACGGACGGCCGCAGGCTCTGGCTGTTCTACATCGTGAACCAGGCATGCGACGCCGGCCACGCCGTGCACCAGGCACTGGTCCGCGCCAACAGCGCGGCGGAGCGTGCCGCGCGGGACGGGGCGTTCATCAAGGGCGGCCGCGCGGAGGTGCACCAGATCCACCGGGACCACCTGGGGCGGCTCTCCCTGGTGCGGCGCATCTGACCCCCGCCCTCCGTGCGCCCCCTCCACAGCCCCCGGCACCCCGCGGCCCCGCGCCGCCGAGCGCCGGGGGCTGTCGCGCTCCCCGCCGCACCGCCTGTCGCACTCCATCACCGACAATTCCATTCCCCTTGACAATTATTTTTGTCGGTCGCATCCTGGAACAGCCCCCGGGCCCCGCCCCGCACCCGTCCAGGACACGGAGGAAGACCTCACATGCGCACCCTCATCAGCTCCGCCTTCATCTCGCTCGACGGCGTAGTGGAGGCCCCGGGCGGCGAACCCGGCTACCGCAACTCCGGATGGGTCTTCAAGGACGTCGAGTTCTCCCTCGATGCGGTCGAGCTCAAGGGCAGGGAACAGCAGGAGGCCGGCGCCGTCCTGCTGGGCCGGGTCAGCTACGAGGCGTTCAGCCCCGTGTGGCCGGGCATGGCGGAGTTCGCGCGCTACAACGCGCTGCCGAAGTACGTCGTCTCCACGACCCTGACCGAGGACAAGCTCGCCACCGACTGGGGTGAGACCACGATCCTGCGCTCCCTGGACGAGGTCGCCGCGCTCAAGGAGACCGACGGCGGACCGATCATCGTCCACGGCAGCGCCTCGCTGAACCACGGCCTCTCGGACGCCGGCCTGATCGACCGCTACCACCTGCTGGTCTTCCCGCTGCTCCTCGGCGCCGGCAAGCGCCTGTTCAGCACCGCGGACATGGACACCCGCAAGCTGAAGACGGTGGAGCACGAGGTCTACGGCAACGGCGTGCAGAAGCAGGTCTTCGACGTCGTCCGCTGACGGCGGCCCCGGCCCCCGCGGTGTGGCGGCCGTCACGGGACAGTCCGTCCCTGGTTGCCGCCCACGCGTCCCTGTTCCCTGGGGTGCATGAACAACTCGACCCCACCCCCCTTCCCCGCTCCCGCCCACTGGATCGACGGACGTGCCGTGCCCACGGACGGCCCGTACCTCGACGTGGTCAACCCGGCCACCGGCACCGTCGTCGCGAAGGTCCCGCAGGGCACCCCCGAGGACGTCGACCGCGCGGTGGAGGCGGCCACGGCGGCCTTCCCCGGCTGGGCGGCCACGCCGCCCGCGGAACGCGCGGCCGTGCTGGGGCGCGTGGCGGAGGGCATGCGGGCGCGCTCGGAGGAGATCGCCACGACGATCACGGCCGAGATCGGCGTGCCGATCTCGTTCTCGCGCATGGCGCAGGCCGCGTTCCCGGTCCTCTCCACCACCGCGAGCATCTCCGTCGCGGAGGACTTCCCGTGGACGGAGGAGGTCGCCAACTCCCTGATCGTGCGCGAGCCGATCGGTGTCGTGGGCGCCATCACGCCCTGGAACTTCCCGCTCCAGCAACTGGTCACCAAGGTGGTCCCCGCGCTGCTGGCGGGCAACAGCGTGGTGCTCAAGCCCTCCGAGATCGCGCCGCTGACGGCCATGGTCTTCGCGGAGATCGCCGCCGGGGCCGGCCTTCCGCCGGGTGTGCTGAACGTCGTGCACGGCACGGGGCCCGTCGTCGGTGAGGCCATCGCCGCGCACAGCGATGTCGACATGGTGTCCTTCACCGGGTCGACGGCCGCCGGCAAGCGCGTGTCGGCCGTCGCCTCCGGAACCGTCAAGCGCGTCGCCCTGGAACTCGGCGGGAAGTCCGCCCACATCATCCTCCGGGACGCCGACGTGGAGGCCGCCGTCCTGCGCGGCCTCGGCTACGCCTGGAGCAACGCCGGGCAGGCGTGCGGCGCCTGGACGCGCATGCTGGTGCCGGCCGAACGGCACGACGAGGTGGCCGGCATGCTGCGCGAGGCCGCCGCCGCGTACACCGTGGGCGACCCCGCCGACGACGCGACCCGGATCGGCCCGCTGGCCTCCGAACGCCAGCGGCAGCGCGTGGACGCCTACATCGAGCGGGGCATCGCCGACGGCGCCACGCTGGTGTACGGCGGCCCGGGGCGCCCGGAGGGCCTGACGACCGGCGCCTATGTCCGGCCGACCGTCTTCGGGAACGTCGACCCGGACTCGGTCGTGGCGCAGGAGGAGATCTTCGGCCCGGTCCTCGTCCTCATCCCGTACACCGACGACGACCACGCCGTGGCGATCGCCAACGGCACCGTCTACGGTCTCAACGCCTCGGTTGCGGGCGAGCCCGGGCACGCCCTGGCCGTCGCCCGCCGGCTCCGCGCGGGCCAGGTGGACGTCAACGGGGCCCAGCACAACTTCCTGGCGCCCTTCGGGGGTTACAAGCAGTCGGGCAACGGCCGGGAGATGGGCCGGGCCGGACTGGAGGAGTTCCTGGAGACCAAGGCCATCACCCGCTGACCGCCGAGCGGTTCCCGCCCCGCACCGCGCTGTCCCGCAGCGCGGTGCGGGGCCGCCCTCGTTCGGTACGCGGGGTGATGGGCGCAGCAACGAACTTAGGCTAGCCTTCCCTCATGGCGAAGATCCCGCGGCTCCCACCCAAGAACCCCCGGCTGTTCCGCGCCGAGGTCGTGCGCACCGAGCGGGTCTCCCCCTCCATCCACCGCGTGACCGCCACCGGCCCGGACCTCGCCGAGTTCCCGTGGCTGGGCTACGACCACTGGTTCCGCCTCTTCATCACGCTGCCCCACCAATCCGCCCTGCGGCTCCCGGAGTTCACCGGGGCCCGGTGGTGGTTCCCCTACCTGGCCATCCCCGAGGCCGAACGGCCGCACTGCGCCAACTACACCGTGGCCGGCCACCGCCCCGAGGCCGCCGAGATGGACATCGACTTCGTCGTCCACCGCCTCCCGACCGGCGAGATCGAGGGCCGGGCGGCCATCTGGGCCTGCGCGGCCCGCCCCGGCGACGAACTGGCCGTGCTGGACCAGGGCATCACATTCGACTGCCCGCCCGACGCCTCCGAGGTCATCGTGGTGGCCGACGAGAGCGGTCTGCCCGCCGTCACCGGCATCCTGCGCTCGCTCCCCCGCGACACCGTCGGCCGGCTCATCCAGGAGGTCCCCACCGAAGGCGACCGCCGCGAACTCGACGCCCCCGGCGCCATGACCGTCACCTGGGTGGTCCGCGACGCGGGCGCCGTCCCCGGTCAGGCCGCGCTCGGCGAACTCCGCCGGCACACCACCGTCGACACCGACGCCTACGCCTTCGTCGTCGGCGAATCCGGCCTCTCCACCAAGGGCCGCAGGCACCTCCACCGCGCCGGCCTGCCCAAGGACCGCATCACCTTCACCGGCTTCTGGAAGCACGAGGCCAGCCCATCGGCCTGAGCAGGGACTTCAGCGACGCAAGGCCCGTGTGCGCCCGGGCGTGAAGAGCAGCATCCCGGCCAGGGTGCCGGAGTCGTTGCGGAGGGCGTGCAGCCCGCCGCCGTAGGACCTGCCGCGGTACGGCATGCTCAGCAGTATCCGTTGTGCAGGAAGCCCCGCTGGGAGGGCCGTCCGATGTCCAGCGTGATCTCGACAGCGCTCGGCAACTGATCGAATTTCGCGTTCGGGAGGATGAACTCCCTGCCGGTGTACTTCTGCGGTACCGACTGCTTCCACGCGGGCTTGCAGACGAAGGGGTTCGCGTAGGTGTTGTAGCCGATCCCGACCCCGGTATTGAGGATTCCCGCGTCCTGGCACTGGTAGAGCACGCCGCGCAGCGCGGCGGCGTTCCTGGGGCCGCGGTACCGCTCCGCGAAGTTCCGGAAGCAGGACGCGGAGTCACCGGTGTCGTACGGGGAGGGTCCCGCAGCCTCGATGGCGTCGAGGAAGGAGCGGTTGCATCCGATCCTTGCCGAGAACTCCTCGCCCTTGAGCAGTGCGGACCTGCTGCAGCCGGTCACGGTCCGGAACGCGCCGACGACGTCTTCGCGAGGGGCGAGCCGTGAGTAGCCGTACGCGAGCTGGACCTGGCCCCGGAGCGGGTAGGCGCCCGTGTCGCCGAACTCCTCGTCGAGCAGTCGGAACCAGGTCTCGAAGGCCGGCACCTGGGCCCGGACCCCGGGCGGCAGCGTGTAGACCTCCAGGTCGGTGTCGGTGGACCAGGTCTCCAGGCCCGGGTAGCCAACGTACGACAGGATGCCGATGCCGACCTTCTCCGGACGGTTCCCGTAGAGGCTGCGCAGTCTCAGATAGCGTTCCAGATTCGTTTGGGAGCCCGCCCACGCGTAGCGGAAGCCAGGAGGGTACAGCGTGGTGCTGCCGCGGGCGTGGGTGGTGGCGAACAGTGACGGCGAAACGCATCGGACCTGCCGGGCGTCCCATGCGGCCTTGTACTCGGCCGGCGTGGCGATACAGCCGGGCGGGGCCCCCGCTCCCGCGGACCGGGATTCCGGCAAGGCGCCGGGCGCGGTCGCGAGGACGAGGGCACAGGCCCCGATGACGGCGAACGGGCCCGCGCCCAGGCCGCCCTTCGGACGCTTGAGGCCCATGAGTTCTCCCTGACGTTCGATGAGCGGGTGCCCACGGAGGCGGACCGGGTTCCTGCCCCCTGCTGCGATCAGTCTTGGGAGCAGGGCGATTCCGGGCCACTCGGATGAGCCAACCGGCGCACCGGACCCGGCGCCCGCGGCCCGGGCCTGACGGGGAGTGGAGCCGGTTCACACCTGACCCCTCTGACGCGCCGCCGCCTGCCGCGTACCGGTCACGCCCGGTGCGCGGACCTCAATCTCGCCACCGCTCACCCCAGTTGGCCCATCGTTCACAAGGCACACGTCTGCCGGTCCCCACCCGTTCGGTCCCCGTCGGAAGTCTCACTCCGCCCTGTCAGAACGACCCCAGGACGGACTTCGTGATCGCATCACGTACGCCCCGGCGACGCCGCGACCTGCGCCGCCTCCTCGTTGCCCTCGCCGGCCCGGCGATGGTGGCCGGGACTCTGGTCGCCGCCCCGGCCCACGCGGCCGCGGCCGACGACATCAGGATCAACGAGGTCGTGACCACCGGAGACGTGAACGACTCGATCGAGCTGTACAACAAGGGCACCGGCACCGTCGACATCTCGGGCTGGATCCTCAAGGACGACAACAAGAGCTCGAAGTACAAGATCGCGTCCGGGACCGTGCTGGCCCCCGGCGGGTTCCGGGCCTTCGACGTGCACGACGCGTTCGGCCTGGGCTCCGACGACCAGGCCCGCCTCTACCTCGCCGACGGCAGCACCCTGGTCGACAGCTTCAGCTGGGACGACCACTCCGATCCGTCCTGGTCGCGCTGCCCCGACGGCACCGGCGCCTTCGGCGAGGCCGAACTGACCCTCGGCGCCGCGAACGACTGCGGCACCGGCGGGGGCGGCGGCACCTCCCCGGTGGCCTGGCCGGGCAGCGGCACGGTCGCGACCGCCGACGCCTCGAACGTCTTCGGTTCGGACCTCAGCGGCCTCTACCAGGAGGGGGGCGTGATGTGGGGCGCCCAGAACTCCGGGAAGCTGTGGCGGCTGCTCCCGAACGGCTCCGGCGGCTGGAAGCCCGACACCGCGAACGGCTGGACCTCCGGCAAGACGCTGCGCTTCCCGGGCGGCTCCGGCAGCCCCGACAGCGAGGGCGTCACGGTCACCGGCGCGGGCTCCGCGGGCGGCGTGTTCGTCGCGAGCGAGCGCAACGGCGACTCTTCCGGCACGAGCCGGCTGTCCGTCCTCCGGTACGACGTCAGCGGCACCGCCACCACGCTGACCGCCACCAAGGAGTGGAACCTCACCTCCGGCCTGCCCTCCGTCGGTTCCAACCTCGGCCTCGAGGCGGTCACCTGGGTCCCGGACGCGTCGTTGACCTCGGCCGGCTTCAAGGACGAGTCGACCGGCGCGGCCTACGACCCGAACCGCTACGCCGCGCACTCGGGCGGGGTGTTCTTCGTCGGCGTCGAGGGCACCGGCATGATCTACGGCTACGTCCTCCAGGACGCGGGCACCTTCACGCGCGTGGCGTCCGTCAGCAGCGGGATGGCCGGCGTCATGGACCTGCAGTGGGAGCCGCAGGCCTCCCGCCTGTGGGTCGTCTGCGACGACACCTGCTCCGGCCAGCACCGGACCATGCGCGTCAACACGTCCGGGGTCCTCGCCACCACGGCGGTCTACAACCGGCCCAGCGGCATGGCCAACATCAACAACGAGGGCTTCTCGGTGGCCCCGGCCGCGGAGTGCGTCTCCGGTTCCAAGCCCGTTTACTGGGCCGACGACAGCAACACCGGCGGTCACGCCCTCCGCAGGGGCACCACCACCTGCTGACGGCCGCTCACCACACCGCAGGATCGCGGGCCCTGTCCACCCCGGACGGGGCCCGCCCACCCCGCGTCGCGCGCGGGTACGTCACGCGCCGGCGCGGGCCCGGAGATCAGCCGAGCGGGTTCACTTGCTCAGTGAGGCCACATACGGAGCCAGTTTGGCCGGGGTCACGACCCACATGACGCGTTCGATGCCCTGCGCGGACACGTCGGCGGTCACCAGAGCCACCACGGCTCCGTCCATCGAGACAAGGGCGGCCGGCCGGCCGTTCGCCTCGACCCAGCGGATGTCCGTACCGGGCCAGAACCGCGGGGCATACGCCACAAAGGTCTTGGCAACGTGTTGACGTCCGACGATCGGAATCCTGGATGCGCCCCGCGCCCCGCTGCCGTCGGCATAGCTGACCACATCGGCCGAGAGAACCTCCTCGAGCGCGGCCATGTCGCCACTTTGCGCGGCAGTGATGAACGCCTTGAGCAGTCGCTGGTGAGCACCGGAACTGACCGGTTCCCTGCGTTCCCCCGTCAGATACTTCCTCGAGCGGCTCACCAGTTGACGTGCATTGCTTTCGCTCGTCTCCAGGATGTCCGCGATCTCCTTGTAGGGGTAATCGAAGGCTTCCCTCAGAACGTAGGCCGCCCTTTCCACGGGGTTCAGCTTCTCCAGGAGGAAGAGAACTGCCAGATCGAGCACCTCGGCCCGTTCCGCACCCAGCTGCGGATCCGAGCCGGTGTCGACAGGCTCGGGAAGCCACGGCCCGACATACGATTCACGCCGCATCCTCGCAGACTGGGCCGCGTTGATCGCGAGGCGGGTGGTGACCGTGGTGAGGAACGCCGCCGGATTCTGGATATCGGCGTGATCGACGGTCTGCCACCGCAGCCAGGAGTCCTGAACAATGTCTTCAGCCTCCACGCAACTGCCGAGCACGCGGTACGCGATTCCGAACAGCTGAGGACGCAACGCCACGAATTCCTTCGTCGCCTGTTCAAGGGGGTCTGCGTCACTACCGGCACACATCGGTGGCCTCCACCTTTGAATCACCCTGCTCTTGATCGTCACAGCTGTACGCGCGCCCGTGACGTACGGATCACCCACCCCCACCTTCAAGCATCTCCGTCCGGGCCTTTCCGTCGACCGCACAGCCCGCCGATGTGTGACATCGACAGCCGATGAGAACTCTCGGCGTCCGTGGCGCGACAGCGAGTCGCGTGAACAGGGTGCCCGGAGCGGCGCGACGGACCGCGCCTGGATATGCCCTGCGGATGGCAGGATGCTTGCGACAGAGGTCATTCGCGTCGCGGAGCGGGCAGTGCCGCTCATGGACGGGAACCGTCGCAGGAGGCCCGATGAGCCGTAGGAACCACCACGTCGCCGTGCTCGTGCTCGACGGGGCGAAGCCACTGGACGTCGGCATCCCCGCGCAGGTGTTCTCCAACCGGCCGAGCATGCCGTACGAGGTGCGCGTGTGCGGCGCGGCGCCGGGGCCGGTGACCGGTGGGGACGGGCTGTCCTACCACGTGGCCGAGGGCCTCGACGCGCTGCGGCACGCCGACACCGTCTTCATCCCGGGCTACCGGGAGCCCGCGACCACCCGGCCGCCGGCGGCGGTCGTCGAAGCGCTCACGGCCGCCCACGATCGGGGAACGCGGCTCGCGGCCATCTCGACGGGGGCCTTCGCCCTGGCGGCCACGGGCCTGCTCGACGGCAAGCGGGCCACGACGCACTGGCACTACACGAAAGCCCTCGCGGAACGGCATCCGCGGGTGCTGGTCGACGAGAACGTGCTGTTCGTGGACGAGGGCGACGTGCTCACGTCTGCGGGTGCGGCGTCCGGCATCGACCTGTGCCTGCACCTGGTGCGGCGCGACCACGGGGTGGCCCTGTCCAACCATGTGGCCCGGCGGCTGGTGGCGGCGCCCTACCGGAGCGGCGGGCAGGCGCAGTACGTTCCCCGGAGCGTGCCCGAGCCGCTCGGCGACCTCTTCGCGAGCACCCGGGAGTGGGCTCTCGGGCATCTCGCGGAACCGCTGACCATCGAGACGCTCGCCCGCAACGCTCGGGTGTCGGCGCGCACCTTCTCGCGCCGGTTCGTGGAGGACACGGGCTACACGCCGATGCAGTGGGTGCTCCGGGCGCGCGTCGACCTGGCACGCGAGCTACTGGAACGCACCGATCTGGGCGTGGAGCAGATCGCCGGCCGGGTGGGGCTGGGCACCGGCGCGAACCTGCGGCTGCACTTCCAGCGCATTCTGGGCACCTCCCCGACGGAGTACCGGCACACCTTCTCGGCCTGACCCTCCCCGGGTCGCGCACGCCTCTCGGACATGTGGCGGGATCCTTGCGCACGGTGTCATTCGGGCCACTGTCGGCGCGGCATCCGGATGCCGAGGATGGACGCGACAGGACGACACGAAAGGCACCTTCATGACCCGCATCGCCGTCAACGGCTTCGGCCGCATCGGACGCAACACCCTCCGCGCGCTGCTGGAGCGCGGGACCGACCTCGAGGTCGTCGCCATCAACGACCTCACCGCCCCCGACACGCTCGCGCACCTGCTCGCGTTCGACAGCTCGCTCGGCCGTTTCGGCCGCTCGGTCGAGGTCGACGGGACCGACCTCGTGGTCGACGGCCGCCGCATCAAGGTGCTCGCCGAGCGCGAGCCCGCCAAGCTGCCGTGGGCCGAACTCGGCGTGGACATCGTGCTCGAGGCCACGGGCCGCTTCACCGCGGCGGAGGCCGCCCGCGCCCACATCGACGCGGGGGCGAAGCGCGTGCTGGTGAGCGCCCCCTCCGACGGCGCCGACGTCACGCTCGCCTACGGCGTGAACACCGACGTCTACGACCCCGCCGCGCACGTCATCGTCTCGAACGCCTCGTGCACGACCAACGCGCTGGCCCCCCTGGCCTCCGTGCTGGACGACCTGGCGGGCATCGAGCACGGCTTCATGACCACGGTGCACGCCTACACCCAGGAGCAGAACCTCCAGGACGGCCCCCACCGCGACCTGCGCCGCTCCCGCGCCGCCGGCGTGAACATCGTGCCCACGACCACCGGGGCCGCCAAGGCCATCGGCCTGGTGCTGCCGAACCTCGCGGGCAAGCTGTCGGGCGACTCGATCCGCGTGCCCGTCCCGGTGGGGTCGATCGTGGAGCTGAACACCACGGTCTCGCGCGAGGTCAGCCGCGACGAGGTGCTCGCGGCCTACCGCGAGGCCGCCGACGGCCGGCTCAAGGGCATCCTCGACTACACCGACAAGCCGCTGGTCTCCAGCGACATCACCGGCCAGCCGGCGTCGGCGATCTTCGACTCCGCCCTCACGCGCGTGGACGGCAAGCACGTCAAGGTGGTGGCCTGGTACGACAACGAGTGGGGCTTCTCGAACCGTGTCGTCGACACGCTCGAACTGCTCGCCCGCGCCTGAGCACGGCCTGACGGGCTGTCAGGGGTTTTTGCTCGTCCCTGGCAGCCCGCCGTCCGGCGTACTACTGCTGCGGCGGCGCCGACACCGCGGGGGCAAGGGAGCCCGAGCCCTGCGGGTTGACGATGAGCGTGGGCTCGCCCGGGGCGGGCGAAGGGGCCACGGTGTCGGCCGGATTGGTGGTCGGGCTGGCGGTCGTCTGGTCCACGACCTGCGGGAAGTTCACCAGTCCGGTCTTCTCCATCACCGTGATGTGGTCGAGCACCGTGTTGTTGGCCTGGTCGGCCAGCTGCCGGACCAGGCTGTTCATGGTGGTCGAGCGGACCTTGGCGATCGTGTTGAAGATCTGGCCGTGGGTCAGTCGCAGCAGGTTGGCGAACGTCGCGTCGAACGCGGTCCCGTTGGCGCCCGAGAGCGTGGCGAGGAACCCCTGCTGCTGCGGGGTGGGCTGGTTCGGAAGCACGATGCCGAGCTGGGTGGCGACGGTGCGGTCGGCGCTGTCCAGCGCGGTGTGGCCGTCTATCAGGTGCTGACCTGCCGTCTTGACCGCCTGCGTCGTGCCCTTCTGGAGCGCTATCTGCCCGGCCGGGAACTCCCAGAGGCCCGCCAGGCGCACCTTGACGACGAACTCCCGGTCGAGCGCGGTCATGGGCCCGTACGGGGTGGAGACCGCACCCACGTACGGCGAGGACGCCGCCGCGTTCACCCCGGACATCGCCGGGTAGACGAGCGCGGCAGCGGTGCAGACCAGCGCTCCGGCGACCAGAGCGGTGCCGGCCGTGAACCGGTTGGGGAACATGACGCCTCCTGTGCGGAATCTCGTACGCGCATCCGGACGTTAACGCTCCTTGCCGTGGGAACAGCGGGATTGGAGGGGCCTGAGCGATTCCCGGGACGCCACACCATCGGTGTTGGTAGCGTGCAAACTTTCGCCTGTGCAAAGGTCGCACGGCCTCGGCGGCTCTCCGGACAGGTCGGCGCCGACCGCGACCCGGGAACCGTCGGCGCCACGACGGTGCCGGGCGGTACAAATGACCCATGGCCGCCCGCATCCCCGCCGACGACTCCGACGCCGAGGCGATGGTCGGCGCTCTGCTGACCGCGTCGCGCCTCCTCGTCGCCGTCTCCGCCCGCTCGCTCGCCGCGGTCGAGGAGGCCCTGACCCTGCCCCAGTTCCGGATGCTGGTCGTCCTCGACACCCGCGGACCGCTGAGCCTGTCCCAACTCGCCGCGGAACTGGGCGTGCAGCCGTCGACCGCCATGCGGATGCTGGACCGACTGGAGTCCGCCGGCATGGTGACCCGGGGCGCGTCCTCCACCGACCGGCGCGTCAGCGTCGTCTCGCTCACCGCGCCGGGGCGACGGACGGTGCGTGACGTCACCGAGCGGCGCAGGGCCGAGATCACGGGCATCGTCGCGTCCATGACGCCCGGTCACCGCCGCGGTCTCGTCCAGGCCCTGCAGGCCTTCACCGAGGCCGGGGGCGAGCCCGCCGTCGGCGAGGAGACGCCGCTGCACGTGGGCTGGTGAGGCGGCCCACGCGCACGGGAACGCCCGCGGCCGCCCGCGGCGGATACGCCGCATGAGTGCGGTCGTGTGCTGTGTTCGCGGGACACGAGGCGATCCGCGGTGGTGGTGACCCCCGCGACCGGCCGCCGTGATCTATGTGTAGGGCAGCGTGATCGAGGCCGCCCTCTCCCTGCCAGGGCGCGGCCCGGAGGCGGAGGAGACGGTCGGATGAGCGGTGACGGACGGGCCCCGGACCCCGGTCCGGCCAAGGGGGCGCAGCCTTCCAAGCGCCGCGTACGGCGCGCGTGGCGGCGCCTTCGGCGGGTCGTCGCCGAGGTGAGCGCCGGTGCCCGGGCGACGGCACGGCGGGTGCGGGAGTCACCCCCGCCCCCTGGGCCGTTCCGGCCGGACTTCTGGCGCAGCCCGATCCGCGGGCCGTGGCTGACATCGGTGTTCGGCCTGGTGCTGCTGTTCGGCATTCCCGTGCTGTTCGTCACCGGCGCCCTGTCCTACGCCGCGTACAACCCGGACCTGGGGCCGCTCAACGACCAGACCCCCGACAAGGGCCTGCTCGGCTTCTACCTCTTCGACTGGCCCACCCAGCCCTACTGGCTCTACCGGCTGACCCAGGGCGTCCATGTCACCCTCGGGGTGGTCCTGCTGCCCGTCCTGCTGGCCAAGCTGTGGTCGGTCATCCCGAGGCTGTTCTCGTGGCCGCCCCTGCGGTCCCTCGCGCACGGCCTCGAACGGCTGTCCCTGCTCCTCCTGGTGGGCGGGGCCGTCTTCGAGTTCGTCACCGGGATCCTCAACGTCCAGCTCTTCTACATCTTTCCCGGCTCCTTCTACACCCTGCACTTCTACGGCGCATGGGTGTTCGTCGCCGCGTTCGCCGTTCATGTCTGCCTGAAGCTCGGCCGCATGAGACGCGCGCTGCGCTCCCGCGGGCTGCTCGCGGAACTGCGCACCGATCGGGCCCGTACCCGTCCCGAGCCGCCCGACGCCGACGGTCTGGTGCCGGTCGCCCCGGCGGCCCCCACCATGTCGCGGCGCGGGGCCGTGGGGATGGTGGGAGCCGGGTCGCTGGCGCTGCTCGTGGTCACCGCGGGCCAGAGCATCGGCGGCGCGCTGCGCAACACCGCCCTGCTGGCGCCACACAACCGCAACCCGGGAAGCGGTCCGAACGGCTTCCAGATCAACAAGACGGCCGCCTCCGTCGGTGTCACCCCCGGCCTGACCGGCCCCGCCTGGCGGCTGGAGGTCCACGGCAGGGGACCGGCCCTGGTCCTCACCCGTGAACAGCTCCTCGCCATGGGCCAGCGCACGGCCGCCCTGCCGATCGCCTGTGTCGAAGGCTGGTCCACCGAGGACCAGCAGTGGAGCGGCCTCCCGCTCGCCGGGCTCGCCGCCATGGCGGGCCTTCCCGCCGCCGGGAGTGTGCTCGTGGAGTCCGTACAGCCACCGGGCCCCTACAGCTCGGTCATGTTGCGCGGCAACCAGATCCACGACCCGCGTGCCCTGCTCGCCCTGCGCGTCAACGGCGCGGACCTCTCGCTCGACCACGGCTACCCGGCGCGCATCATCGTCCCTGCCAACCCCGGTGTGAACAACACCAAGTGGGTGCACCGGCTCACCTTCAGGACGTGACCATGGCACGCACCCCGCGCTGGTACGGCGCCAATCCCCTGCACCTGCTCGTGCTGCTCTGCTCCTTCGCGCTCAGCGCGTACGCCTGCCTGCGGCTGTTCGCCGTGCGGCCGGTCGAAGTCGCGGTCTGGTTCGTGGGAGCGGCGGTCCTGCACGACCTGATCCTGCTGCCCCTGTACTCCCTCGCCGACCTGTCGGCCCTCGCGGTCCTGCGGCGCGAGCGCGTGGTTCCGAAGGCGCCGTGGATCAACCACCTGCGCGTACCGGCCTTCCTGTCAGGCCTGCTGCTCCTGGTGTGGTTCCCCCTGATCCTCGGCATCTCGCGCCCCTACCCGGCCGCCACCGCGCTCGCCATCGACGTCTACCTCCCCCGCTGGCTGATCGTCACCGCCGTCCTGTTCGGCGTCTCGGCACTGGCCTACGCGCTCAGGCTGCGTCGCATCCGCAAGGCCGAACGCGCCGAAAAGCGGGTCGCCGGTTCGGGGAGGTGATCGCTACCGTATGGGCCGATCAGGTGCGCACACGCGCATGACGGCTCGAACGGAGGTGCCGTGCCCCCGCACATGAGACTGACGGCGGTCACACTCGACTGCGCGGATCCCGAGGCCCTGGCCGCGTTCTACCAGCGGGCCACCGGGCTCGCGCTCCACCCGGATTCCGACGGCGACTTCGCCGGACTCACCCGCGAGGACGGCTTCTTCCTCGGCTTCCAGCGGGTCGACGGCTACCGGGCGCCGGACTGGCCCGGCCAAGCCGTCCCCCAGCAGGCCCACTTCGACTTCGCGGTCGACGACCTCGACGAAGCCGAGGCCCTGCTCCTGGAGTCGGGCGCGACGAAGCCGCAACAGCAGCCGGGCGGGGACAAGTGGCGGGTCCTTCTCGACCCGGCCGGGCATCCCTTCTGCCTGGCCAGGAGCTGACGGGCCGGGGGCGGCCGCGGTCGCGCCCGCGCGGGGACGGACGGGTCCCCGCGCAGGCGGACGGCATCAGGCGTCGGCGATCGGGCCGGTGCCCAGGCGGACGTTGTCGATCGCCCAGAACCAGTTGTTGCCGGCGTTGAAGATCCGGAAGTTCACCTTGACCGACGTCGCCCCCGACGGGACGGTGACGGGCAGGTCGACCAGGCGGTTCTGCTGGTCCTGGCCGCGGTTGGTGTTCCCGGAGGTGGCGCTGGAGTAGTACAGCACGCGGGACTTCTCGCCGGTGTCGAACTCGACGGTGACCTCGGCCTCCTGCGGGCTCTCCTGGCGGTAGTGCGAGTCGAAGCCGAGGTGCAGCGTCGACGTCCCCGCCGGGACGGCGACCGCGGGGGTCGTCAGCGTCGAGTCGAACCGGCCGCGGCCGGACGGGCTGCCGGTGTCGTCCCAGTCGTCGGGGTCGGCGACCGCAACGATTCCCAGACCGCGGGTGAAGTTCGTGCGGTCCTGCGCGGCCGGGAACCAGAACTGCTTGGACAGGAACGTCCAGCCCTGGAGCTCCCGCGTGCCCTGGGGCATGCCGCTCGCGTTGGTGATCGTCCAGCCCGCGGGGGTGGTCCGCGTCCAGCCCACCAGGCCGGGCCGGCTGAGGTCGGCGGCCGGGGCCAAGGCGGGGGCGACGGACTCGAAGTCCTCGGCCAGCAGCAGACCGGTCATGACGGGACCGACCTTGGCGGGCAGCGACGCGGTCTGCTCCTTGGTGCGGCCGGCCAGGACAGCGGTGACGGTCGCCTGAAGGGTCGCGGAGGACCGCGCCGCCGCGGCCGGGGCCACGACGTCCCAGGTGAGCGCGACCGACGAGCGGGCCGGCACCGAGGCCGGCGTGCCCGCCGCCGCGGTGGCCTTCCAGCCGGCGGGCAGCGCGAGCGAGGCCGCCAGGCCGGTCAGCGGGGCGCTGCCGGCGTTGGTGACGGTCGCGGTGACGGTCAGCGGCCTGTCCGGGGACAGCACGGTGCCGTCGGTCTTCGGCGACGTGGCGGGAGCGGTCAGGGCCACGCTCATCGCGGGCGCGACCTTGGTCCGCACCCGCGCGTCGGCGACCTTCAGCAGTCCCTTGCCGTCGGCGTGCGCGGCGACGGCGAGGCTGCCCGCTGTGGCGTCCGCGGCGGGGGTGACGGTGAAGCGGACCTCGGCGGAGGCTCCCGGAGCGAGCGACTTCGGCGCGGAGCCGGCCTGTTCGAGCGTCCAGTCGGTGGGCGCGAGCAGGGACACCGCGAGGGCGACCAGCGTGTCCGTGCCCTGGTTCGTCACGGTGACGACGACCTCGGCCGGGCTGCCCTGCGCGAGCGGGGCGTCCAGGGAGGGCAGCGGGGCGGGGAGGGCGATCGCCGCGCTCAGCGCCGGGACCGTTCCGGTGGCCGGGTCGGTGACGCCTTCCTTGCCGTCCGCCTGACGGCCCGTCATGCGGCGCAGGAAGCGCGGGTCGTCCAGGTCGACGACCACGATGTCGTACCAGCCGTGGTGCGAGGGGTGGACCGAGACCGTCCGCGTCTGGCCGGGCGCAAGGGTGACGGTGCTGATCTCGTCGTTGGCGTTGCGCGGGTAGACCGACTCGCCCACGAGCAGTGTGCGCGTCGTGGAGGAGGGGTTGCTGCACTGGATGCGGACCGGGCCGGTGCCGCTCTCGTCGACGAGGAAGGCCTCGGCGCCCACGCCCGCGCCGCGCAGCTCCCACAGCGCCCAGCCGGGGCCGCGCACCTGGAGGTCGTAGCCGTCGGTGTCGTAGGCGACCGTGCCGGTGGCCGTCGCGCCGCTGCCCACGGTCCAGGTCTGCGGGGCCGTTCCGTCACCGGAGTACGCGGTGATCGTGGCGGCCGTGCTGCCGGTGTTCCCCAGGGTCAGCCGGACGCCGTTCGCCGGGGACCCGGCGACCTCGGCGCGCAGCGACAGGCGGTACGGCGACGGACGGGTGGGCCGGGTGCCCTCCTCCTGCTCCGGGAGCGCCTGCTCCTTCGGCGGGACGGGGTTCCAGCGGCCGATCGGCGCCGGCACCGGGCCGGGCTGCTCCACGTCGGGCTGGTTGCGTCCGTGGCTGAAGTCGAAGGCGGAGGTGAGGTCGCCGAAGACGCTGCGGCGCCAGGCGCTGATGTTGGGCTCCTGCACCCCCGTCCAGCGCTCCAGGAAGCGGATCACGGAGGTGTGGTCGAACGCCTCGGAGCAGACGAAGCCGCCCAGCGTCCACGGCGAGACGACGGTCATCGGCACGCGCGGGCCGGGGCCGACCGGTCGGCCGCCGAACCAGTCGTCGCTGTTGCCGGACTCCGGCTTCGGCGCGACCGGCGCGGGCACGTGGTCGAAGTAGCCGTCGTTCTCGTCGAAGTTGATGAACACCGCCGTCTTCGACCAGGTCTCGCGGTCGCTCGCGATGGCGTCGAGCAGGTCGTAGATGAGGTTGGCGCTGCCGACCGGGGTGGAGGAGCCGGGGTGCTCGGAGAGCGCCGCCGTGGGCACGATCCAGCTCACCTTGGGCAGCGTGCCGTTGCGGATGTCCTGCTTCATCCGGGTGATCAGGGTGTCCGGCTCGGAGCGGTACGCGCCGCGCATGAAGAGCCCGCGCTCGGCCTCGTCCAGCGCGTCGACGCCCTGCTGGAACTGGGCGAGCGCCGCCCGGCGGTCCGCTTCGGTCCGGTCCCAGAGGCTGTCGTAGAACTGCTCGGTGGTGGCGAACTGACCGCTCACCTTGGAGAGGATCTTGCGGCCGATCTCCTTCCAGGGGCGGAAGTACTCGACAGCGTTGTCAGTGAAGTTGTCCCACTCCTGGTAGATCTGCCAGGAGATCCCGGCCGCCTCCAGGCGCTCGGGGTAGGTCGTCCAGTTGTAGCCGCCGTGGTTGTAGTCGTAGGCGGCGTTGGTGACGGCCCTGTTGACTCCGTCCGGCTCGTAGCCCGTGGTGCCGGTCCACAGGTAGTTGCGGTTGGGGTTGGTCGAGCCGTACACGGAGCAGAAGTAGGAGTCGCAGATGGTGAAGCGGTCGGCCAGCTCGTACTGGAGGGGGATGTCCCGCCGGTCGTAGTGGGCCATGGTGCTCTGGCCCTTGGCGGCCACCCAGTCGTTCCACCAGCCGTTCGCCCGGGCCTGGTTGGCGTCGGAGAAGCCGTGCGGGAGCGAGCCCAGGTACTGGATGTCGCTCTCGGGGCGGCCGGCGTCGCGCGCGGCCTGCCGGGCGGAGAAGGGCAGGACGGCGCCGCCGGCGGCCCGCGGCTGCTCGAAGACCGTCGCGCCGTCGGGCAGCCGCAGCGGCGTACGGTCGCCGAAGCCGCGAACACCCTTGAGGGCGCCGTAGTAGTTGTCGAAGGAACGGTTCTCCTGCATCAGCACGATCACGTGCTCGATCGCGTCCATGCCACCGGGCGCCATCGGCGCGGCCATGGCCTGGAGGAGCGACGGGGGCAGGAAGGAGAGCGCGGTACCACCGGCGAGAGCGCCGAGGAGCTTGCGGCGGGAGATGTCGGACATAGTGGGGAGGCTAAGTTGCGGGCCGAGCAGCCGGTAACCCTCCGCGACAGAGCTTCGTCCGCCGTTCACGAGGGAGCGCCGGGCGTTCAACTGTTCGCGTCACACGGGGGCGCGGCACACGGTGTTGCCTGACGCGACGTCAATTCCCGCAACGGCGATGGCCCGGTTCACCGCAACTCCCCTGCCATTGCCCGGAGTCGGGAGGCCCGGGCCTCTCCTTCTCAGGCGGAGACCGTCGCGGGCGTCTCGCTGTCGGCCGACTCGCCTGCGGTCTTCGTCCGCGGGCCGCGTCCCACGAAGGCGTAGGCCGCGCCCACGAGCAGACCACCGCCGACGAGATTGCCCAGGCCCACCAGCAGGAGGTTGCGCCCGAAGGCGGCCGCGTTCGCGCCGGGTATGTGCTCGAACATGCCCAGCGTGTAGTAGGTCATGTTCGCCACGACGTGCTCGAACCCCGAGCCGACGAACGCCAGCAGGCACCAGAAGATCACGGTCAGCTTGGCACCCTCGGACCGGGTCCGCGCCGCCATCCACACGGCCAGGCAGACCAGGAAGTTGCAGAGCACCCCGCGGAAGAACAGCGCGGCCCCCGACTCGGCCGCCTTCGCCTTCACCAGGCTCGCCAGCAGGGCGAGCGCCGGGGCGGTGTGCCCGGGGGCCCCACCGGAGGTGATCACACCGCTGCCGTGCACGAGCCAGGCGAAGGCAACCGACCCGACGAGGTTGCCGACGAACGATCCGACGATCAGCGCTCCCGCGTCGGCCGCGGTGATGCGCCGGACGATCGCCCCTTGCACCGCGGTCATCATGTTGCCGGTGGACAGTTCGGCGCCGGCGAACACGGCCAGCGTGAGCCCGACCCCGAAGACCAGGCCCTCGACGAGTTTCGTGTACGGCGACGAGGCGACCAGCAGCGGCCCCGCGACCGCGAGCAGCAGGACCGCCGCAACCCCGATGAACGCCCCGGCCAGCATGGAACTGACCAGGAACCGGCCCGGCCTGCGGAGGTCGGCGGCCTTGTCGGCGGCCACCTGCCCCTGGTCTTCGAGGGCCTGCGAAACGGGGATGGGCATGCTGTCACCTCATAGGTCGCACGACGGACATACAGGGAATACAGGTAATGCAGGGAATAACCCCGCACTTTTCTCGATGCTAGGCCGAAAAGGACAGCTCGAAGGAAAAGGAGTCCTACATCACACAGCCGGAGCGAGGACGTGCGACATGAATGCCAATACCGTCACAAATCGCGGCCATGACTCATTCCGGTATCGGTAAAATCGCGGTATATGTCCCGTCGTCGGGTCAGTCGCCGGTGAAGAACGTGCTCCCCGCCCCGACCCCCAGCCCCGAGGCCGCCGCCAGCTCCCGGCCCGTTCCGGCCAGCGTGACCAGACGGTCGAGGCGCAGCACCTCCCAGTGCTCCAGGGCGACGGCCGGCAGCGGCTGCGCCGGGGTCCACCCGAGCAGGGCCGTCGCCAGGCCCGCGGCGTCGCCGAAGGCCTTGGACGCCGCCGCCGAGGTGTGGGGGCGGACCGTCCCCGCCGCGTCGCCGATGAGCGCCGCGTGGTCGGCCACCATGCGCCACGGGGGGACGTCCAGCACCGGTTGCGCGAAGGGGTCCGAAAGCCCCACCAGCTCGGCGAGGGCCGGCGGGAGCGACACCTCTGCCTGGCGCACCACCCGCTCGGCGGTCTCCGGCGGCACGTCGCCGGGCGGAAGGAAGTACGCGGAACGCCGCGCGGAGCGGCCCGTCAGGAGCCCCGGCAGATCCCGCTCGGCCACGTTGACGTACCAGACCCAGTTGACGCGCCGCGCGCCCTTCTCCAGCTCGCCGCCGGCTCCCGGGACCAAGGAGCAGAGCATCTGCATCCCGTCGGAGGTGAAGTGCGTGAGACGACCGGAGAGAAGCCCCAGCAGCTCACCCGGAAGCCGGGATTCGGGTTCCAGTCCGCGCCATCCGACGTACCCCGCGTACGTGGGACGGAAGGACGGGTCGAGGAGTCTGCGCGTCGCCGAACCGATGCCGTCCGCCCCCACGAGGAAATTGCCGTGCGCGGTGAACCCGTCCGAGAACTCGGCGGTGACCTCGTGGCCCTCCACCCGCACGCGCCGCAGCGCGCCGTCCAGGCGGTGGCACACTTCGGCGAGGGGTTCCCGCAGCACGTGGTGGAGGACGTCCCAGGCGGTCATCGACTGCGGGGCCTCCTCGCGCACGGCCCTCCCGTCCGCGTCGAGTCGCTGGCTCTCGTACAGCTCGACGCCCACCGCCTCGACGGGCACGCCCAGGCGATGCAGCAGCGCCTCGATGTCCGGCCGCACGACGATGCCGGCGCCGTGTGCCGGTGTCCGCGGCGCCGACCGTTCGTAGACGGCGACATCGGCCCCGGCAGCCCGTAGTTCGTGCGCGGCCGCCAGACCGCCGAGCGATCCGCCGATCACCGTCGCCGCGAAGCCGTTCGTCCCCGAAATGGCGCACCTCCACTGCCGCGCGGCCGCTCCCGCACGTCACCCGCTCGGCGAGGGAGCCTAAACACACCCTCCGGACACCCGCAACACGCGCGTGTCCACCGGGATTCACCGCGTCAGCCGTTCGCGGGAGCCAGGTTGCGGGCCCCTACCCCGCCAATTAGCGTGACGTGCGGTCACACCGTTCAGGCGATGAATACCGAGCGCTTTTCCGCCGGTTGCCGGCCTTCCCGTCAGGCGTTCCCAGGGCCGTCGCAGGAATCGCAGGGAATCACCCCCAAGGAGATCCGCCGTGCCCGAGTTCCCTCATTGGCATTCCCGCCGGAAGGTGCTCCTCACCTCGGCCGCCGCCATGACCGCGGCAACCACGGGGGCCTTCGGCCTGCTCTCCCGGAAACCGGTCGCGGCGAAGGCGGGCACGGCCGTCCGCCCCTTCCGCATCGACATTCCGCAGGGGGATCTCGACGAGCTGCACCGGCGCATCGTGGCAACGCGGTGGCCCGACCGGGAAACGGTCCCCGACCAGTCCCAGGGCGTGCAGCTGGCGACGATGCGGGAACTCTCGCTCTACTGGGCGACGTCCTACAACTGGCGGAGGATCGAGGCGAAGCTCAATTCCCTGCCCCAGTTCATGACCGAGATCGACGGGCTCGACATCCACTTCCTGCACATCCGCTCCCGGCACGCGAACGCCCTGCCGATGATTCTCACCCACGGCTGGCCGGGATCCATCCTGGAATTCCTCAAGGTGATCGACCCGCTCACCAACCCGACGGCGCACGGGGGAAGCGCGGAGGACGCCTTCCATCTCGTCATCCCCTCCATGCCCGGATACGGCTTCTCGGAGAGGCCGACCACCACGGGCTGGGGGCCCGACCGCATCGGCCGGGCCTGGGCCGTGCTGATGGAGCGCCTGGGATACGAGCACTACGTGTCCCAGGGCGGCGACTGGGGAGCGGTGATCTCGGACCGGATGGCGGTGCAGCGCCCCCCGGGACTGCTCGGCATCCATGTGAACTTCCCGGCCACGGTGCCGCCGGACATCGCGAAGAAACTCGCCTGCGGTGACCCGGCCCCGGCCGGCCTGTCCGTGGACGAGAGGGCAGCGTACGACAAACTCGCCGACTTCTACACGAGGGGATCCGGCTACTCCGCCATGATGGTCACCCGCCCGCAGACCGTGGGATACGGGCTGACGGACTCCCCTGCCGGGCTGGCCGCCTGGATGTACGACAAGTTCGCCGCGTGGACGGACAGCGGGGGCCACCCCGAGCGCGTGCTGACCAACGACGAGATGCTCGACGACATCACGCTCTACTGGGTCACCAATACCGCGGTCTCCTCCGCCCGCCTGTACTGGGAGAACAACGCCAACAACTTCAACGCGGTGTCGGTCTCCCTCCCCGCGGCCATCACGGTGTTCCCGGGCGAGATCTACCAGGCGCCGCTGAGCTGGGCCAAGCAGGCGTACCACGACCTCATTTACTACAACAAGGCCCGCAAGGGCGGTCACTTCGCGGCCTGGGAAGTGCCGGACATCTTCACCAGGGAACTGCGCGCCGCATTCGCGACCCTGCGTCGTCCCGGAGCCGCCGGCAAGTGAGACCGGACGACCCGGTCTCCCCGGGGCACACGTGACGCATGTCGGTCGTCGCCGCCGGCAACATCCGCTCCGACTCCCTGAGTTCGCCTGCGCCGGAGCCCTTCCACGACCGCGGCGATGTGTGAACTCGCCTGTAAATAGGCCTTGTTGACTGAAGCGGCGGAATGGATTCCGCTGCCGCCCCGCGCCGGTGTCCACAACTCGCGGTCGCCGCGCGATATCCGGACCCGGCGCGCGGTCGCCGGCACGGCACCCGCAGCCGAATACGGACAAAGACCGCCTTCTTTTCCGATGTATTGCAGAACGCCCCCGAAGGGCCGGGGCCGCAATCTCCTGGACGGGAAACCCACATCCCTATGCAACCTTGTTCGGGTGTGGTTTTCTCATCCCTCGTGACCAAGGACTCGGTCGGAACTTCCAACTGAGTGGGCGGGGCGTCCGACGTCCCTTCCACGAGGCTGCTCCGGCCGTGCTCCAGGGTGCCCGGAAACCGCCGGGTGCCCCACCGTCCGCCGCCCGTGTTACCGGTCTCCCGGGCGGCCAAGGGTAGTCGTAGATGCGAATACAAGCCCGATGGGCCCTGATCCCCGCCCTGGCAGGCCTCCTGGCGGGCGCCGTACCCGGCGCCGCGCTGGCATCCCAGAGCCCCGTCACGGGGGCGTCCCCCGTGGGCACCGCTCCGACCGGGTCCGCGTCGGTCCGGACCGTCACGTTGATCACCGGTGACAAGGTGACGGTCGTCCAGGGCACCAGCGGTGTACCCGCGGTGAGCGTGCAGCGTGGCCCCGGCCGCGCCGGCATCGCCTTCGAGGTGTCGCACCAGTGGCACGGCTCCGACCACCACATCTCGGTGGTGCCGTCGGACGCGCAGGCCCTGCTGACCTCCGGACGGCTCGACGCCCGCCTGTTCGACGTCACCGAGCAGCTCGACGCGGGCTACGACGACGCCTCGACCACCACGCTCCCCCTGATCTACTCGAGCCGCAGCGGCAAGTCCGCCACGGCACGCGCCGCGATCCAGCAGCACGGCGTGCGGATCTCCCGCACCCTGGACGTGCTGGACGGCGGCAGCTTCGCCCCGGCCAAGCACGACGCCGCCTCGTTCTGGAAGTTCGTCACCGGGGCACAGGGGCTGCGCGGCCCGCTGGACGAACTGTGGCTCAACGGCCGCAGCCGGGTCGCCCTCGCCGAGAGCACCGGCATCATCGGCGCCCCCAAGGTCTGGGACAGTGTCGACGCCAACGGTGTGCACATCACCGGCAAGGGCGTCGTCGTGGCCGACCTCGACACCGGCTACGACCCCACCCACCCGGACCTCAAGGACAAGGCGGCCGCCGGCCGGACCATGGACTTCACGGGGTCCGGCACCGTGGTGGACGGGCACGGCCACGGCACCCACACCGCGTCCATCATCGCGGGCACCGGCGCCGCCTCCGCGGGCAAGTACAAGGGCGTCGCCCCCGACGCCGAACTGCTCGTCGGCAAGGTCTGCGACAACGACGGCTTCTGCCCCGACGACGCGGTCATCAACGGCATGACCTGGGCGTCGGAGGCCGGCGCGAAGGCCGTCAACCTCAGCCTGGGCTCGGCCCCGTACGCACAGACGGACCCGCTCACCGAGACGGTCGAGAAGCTGACCGCCGAGCACGGCACGCTGTTCGTGATCGCGGCGGGCAACGAGGGCGCCCCCGCCGCCGACTACTTCGGCGGCACCGTGGGCAGCCCGGGCATCGCCGACTCCGCGCTCACCGTGGGCAGCACCACCAAGCAGGACACTCTCAGCGACTTCTCCAGCCGCGGCCCGCGCATCGGCGACTTCGCCGTGAAGCCCGACATCGTCGCGCCCGGCTCGGACATCACCGCGGCCCGCGCCGCCGGCACCACGATGGGCGACCCGGTCGGCGCCTCGTACGTCACCGCGTCCGGCACCTCGATGGCCACCCCGCACGTCACGGGCGCCGTCGCGCTGCTCGCCCAGGAGCACCCGGACTGGAAGGCGGCCGACTTCAAGTCCGCCCTCACCAGCGCCGCCAAGGGCCTGCCCGGACTCACCGCCTACGACCAGGGCACGGGACGCCTGGACGTGGCCCGCGCCGCCGTGCAGACCGTGCGCGCCACCTCCGGCAGCATCAGCCTCGGCAAGGCCGACTTCCCGCACGAGAACGTCACCCGGACCGGCACCGTCACGTACGCCAACGACGGCGCCGCCGACGTCACGCTGCACCTGTCCGTCGACGCCAACGGGCCCCGCGGCACGAAGGCACCCGCCGGCGCCTTCACCCTGTCCGCGGACACCGTGACCGTCCCGGCCGGCGGCACCGCCTCGGCCGGCCTCACCGCCACGGTCGACGCCACGATGACCGGCGCCTACGGCGGTTCGATCGTCGCCACCACGGACGACGGCGCCACCACGGTCCGCGACGCCTTCGGCGTCTACGCCGAACCCCTCACCCACGCGCTGTCGTTCACGGTCCTCGGCCTCGACGGCAAGCCGGTGGGCGAGGGCACGTACGTCAACGCCTTCGACGTCAGCACCGGTCTGCAGTACAGCGTCACCACCGACGCCGACGGCAAGGCGTCGATGCAGCTGCCCGAGAGCGAGTACGACATCTCGGCGAACAAGTTCGACCCCGTCGGGCACACCTCGGTCCTGTTCTCCACGCCGGGCGTCCACCTCACCGGCGACACCTCGCTCAGCCTCGACGGCCGCACGGCCAAGGAGGTCAACCTGACGGTCGACAAGAGCCAGGCGACGAACGAGGGCATCTTCGCCAGCGTGACGTCCATCAGCACCGACGGGCACTACGGCACGCAGAAGTTCGTGATGGGCTTCCCCGGCGACCGCATCTACGCCACCCCGACCGCCCAGGTCACCGGCCACCCGTTCTGGTTCCTCACCGCCCAGCGGTGGACCGGCACCAAGCCCGTGACCGCCACCAGCCCGGCGTCGAGCTACGCCTACAACCTGGCCGTCAACGCCAAGGGCGGCATCCCGTCCACCCTCACCCGCAGGCTCCCCGACCGCTCGCTCGCCCGGGTTGAGGAGACCTACGCCGGCCAGGGCGGCAAGCCGCTCGGCGTCCGGATCGACACCCCGGTCCCGACGTACGGCGCGGTCGCCTTCGTGGACGGCAGCCAGATCCCGGTCCCGGGCAGGCAGACCCGCTACTACACCGACGACGCGGCGATCGTCTGGGACCGCACGCTCGGCATGCGCGCCCAGAACACCGCCGGCTTCGACGAGATCCAGTTCGCCGACACCACGCGGTTCCGGCCGAACACGGCCTCCACCCGGCTGTGGAACCAGGCCCCGCTGCGCGCCCGCTCGTTGGACGCGCTGCGTCTGGAGGACCAGCTCTACCTCACCCCGGGCCTGTTCTCCACGGCCGCCGCGAACACGGCGTCGTACTCGGGCCAGGCCCGGGGCACCACGGGCTCCTCGACCCTGTACCGCAACGGGGTGAAGATCGCGTCGCTGGACTCCCTGGGCCAGTTGCAGACCCCCGTCCCGTACGAGAAGGCCACGTACACCCTGAAGTCCTCCGGCACCCGCTCGGTGGGCTGGTCGACGCTGGGCAGCAAGGCCTCCGCCACCTGGACCTTCACCTCCCAGCGGCCGAGCACCACGACGATGACCCAGCAGCAGCTGATGAACGTCCGGCTCGGCGGCCCGCTGGACTCCGCCAGTGCTGTCCCCGGCGGCCGTACGTACACCTTCGTCGTCAACGCAGAGCGCGGCGGCAAGGCGGCGACCACGGCGCTGGGCATGCGGCTCTCCTTCGACGACGGCAGGACCTGGAAGACCCTGCGGGTCATCCGCTGGGGCGACCTCGGCCTGGTCACCGTGACCACCCCCAAGGCCGGTGGCTACGCCTCCGTCCGGCTCACGGCCAAGGACGCGGCGGGCAACGCGGTCGACCAGACGGTCATCCGCTCCTTCCGGGTGACCCCCAAGAAGTAGGACAGCTCCGCACCAGGCAGGACAGCGGCCCCCGCCGACGGCTCACCGGCCGCCGGCGGGGGCCGCTTCCCGTGGCGCACGTCCGGGCGTTCAGGGCAGGGCCGGGGCCGCGCTCCGGATGAGACCGCGCAGGTCGGCCGCGTCCTGGCTGGGCGGTACGCCGAACTGGCGGCGGTACTCGCGGCTGAACTGCGACGGGCTGTCGTAGCCGACGCGGTGGCCCACCCCCGTGATGTCGTGGGGGTGGGCGGCCAGCAGGAGACGGGCCTCCTGGAGTCGGATCCGCTTCTGGAACTGGATGGGGCTCATCGCGGCCACCGCCTGGAAGTTGCGGTAGAACGCCGACGTGCTCATCCCCGTCCGCCGGGCGAGGTCCTCGACACGGAACGGCTCCGCGTAGTGCTCGCGGATCCACCGCACGGCGCGCGCGATGTGGCTGAGGCTACTGTCCGCCAGGCCGAGTTGGCGCACCACGGCCCCCTGGTCGCCGGTGATCAGCCGCCACAGGATCTCGCGGACGACGAGCGGGGCCAGCACCCCGCGGTCCCGCGGCCGGTCGAGCAGCCGTACCAACCGGACCAGGGCGTCGAGCAGTTCGGGCGACATGTCCCCGACGGCGATGCCGGGCGGGGCGCCCGGGGCGGGGCGCGGGAGGTCTCCCGGTCCGGCGCGCAGCAGGAGTTCGGCGATGGCGGACGGTTCCAGGACGAGGGCGAGCCCCAAGGCCGGCCGGTCCGGGCCGATCTCGGTGAAGTGGCCGGTGACGGGCAGGTCGACGGAGGCGACGAAGTACGTGCCGGGACGGTACTCGTACAGCCGCTCCCCCAGCGCCAGGCGTTTCGCCCCCTGCGCCAGGACCGCGAGCACCGTGCCGGACATCGACGTCGAGGGCGGGCCCGGGCGGTCGACCCGCGCGATGTGCAGACCGCCGATGTCCGTGGTGGCGTCATCGCGCACATGCCGGGCCAGCAGGGTGCGGAGCTCGTCGAATCCCATGGCTCCATTGCAGCACAGCGGCCCGGCCGGAATTCCCGTTCGGGACGCCAGGACGGGACGATCGTGCAAGCACCGGCGAGCTTCGTTCTACCGTTGCCGCACGTCAGCACGGTGAAATGGGATCCGTGACACCCCGGCGGCAGCGGACACGACCTGCGGCTCGGGGAGGAACGGACATTCCCGGATCCCCGGATCCCCGTCGACAGAGGAGCACCGCCATGACCGCCGGCTACGGATTCAGCGCCACACTCACCGCCAGGCCCGCGATGGGCGACCGGCTGGCCGACCTGCTGCTGACCGCACTGGACGAGGGCAACCCCGCCGCGAGCGAACACTGCCTGGTCTACCTCGTCTCCCGTTCGGCCGCCGACCGCGACATCGTGCACGTCGCCGAGGGCTGGACGAGCGAGGAGGACCACCACCGGGTCTTCGCCGGCGCCGCCGCGCAGGCGATCGTGGCGCGGGTCCAGGAACTGGTGGCGGCGAGTTCGCCGTACACCGACCACGTCCCGGTGGGCGGCAAGGCCGTCCTCTGACCCCCCATCACCCCACCCACGGAAAGGATCGGCCATGTCCTCCGCACGCCCCGGCCTCGACCCCGAACTCCGCACCCTTCTCGCCCCGATGCCGCTCACCACGCGGCTGACACCGGAACTCCTCGCGCAGCTGCGCCGGATGCCGTCGGCTCCGGTCGAACCCCTCCTCCACGACCACGCGGCCACCCGGCGCGACGTCCTGGTCCCCGGCCCGGACGGCGCGCGGATCCCGCTGTCCGTCCTCACCCCGGCCGCGGCCGACCGCGCCACGCCCGCACCGTGCGTGTACTGGATGCACGGCGGCGGAATGATCATGGGCGACCGGTTCTCGCAGATCGACATCCCGCTGGAGTGGCTCGGCCTGTTCGGGGCCGTCGTGGTCACCGTCGACTACCGGCTCGCGCCGGAGGCCACCGGCACCACCGCGGTCGAGGACTGCTACCGCGGACTGCTGTGGGTGGCCGAACACGCCGCCGAACTCGGCATCGACCCCGACCGCATCGTCATCGCGGGCGCCAGCGCCGGGGGCGGGCTCACCGCCGGTCTCGCCCTCGTGGCACGCGACCGCGGCACCCCCGCCGTCGCCGCCCAGATCCTCATCTGCCCCATGCTCGACCACCGCAACAGCACCGTCTCGAGCCGCCAGTACTCCGGCGGACCCGGCGTGTGGACGCGTGAGACCAACGCGTTCGCCTGGCAGTCCGTCCTCGGCGACCTCACCGGGGAGGACGAGGTCCCCGCCTGCGTCTCCCCCGCCCTGGCCGACGACCTGTCCGCCCTGCCGACCACCTACATCGACGCGGGCTCGGCCGAGGTCTTCCGCGACGAGGCCGTCGGCCACGCCTCCCGCATCTGGGCGGCCGGCGGCCAGGCGGAACTGCACATCTGGGCCGGCGGCTTCCACGGCTTCGACGCGCTCTTCCCCGAGGCGCACCTCTCGGCCACCGCGCGCCGCACCCGCACCGACTGGCTGCGCCGGGTCCTGACCCCGGCGCCCGAGACGTCGTAGCCTCCGGCGGGCGGGGGCGTCACATGCCGGCGACGTCCATGACCGCCCGCGCGAAGGCCGCGGGGGCCTCCTGCGGGAGGTTGTGGCCGATACCGTCCAGCGTCCGGTGCGCGTAGGGCCCGGTGAACTTCGCGCGGTAGGAGGCGCCGTTGCCCGGGGGCGTGAAGGGATCCTCCGCACCGTCCAGAGTGACGGTGGGGACCGTGATCACGGGTCCGCGCGCCAGACGCGCTTCGAGGGCCTCGTACCGCGGGTCGCCCTCGACCAGACTGAGCCGCCAGCGGTAGTTGCTGATCACGATGGCGACGTAGTCCGGGTTGGCGAAAGCCGCCGCGGTGCGCTCGAAGGTGGCGTTGCCGAAGGCCCAGGTCGGGGAGTTGGTCGTCCAGACCAGCCGGGCCAGGTCGCCGCGGTAGCGCTCCAGTCCGAGCCGGCCCCGGTCGGTGGCGAAGTAGTACTGGTACCACCAGGGCCATTCGCGTTTCGGCGGCAGCGGCTGCAGGTTCGCCTTGCGGTCCACGATCAGGTAACCGCCCACGGAGACCAGGCCCTTGACCCGGTCGGGCCACAGCGCGGCAATGATATCGGCGGCCCGGGCGCCCCAGTCGAAACCGGCGAGGATCGCCTTCCTGATACCCAGCGCGTCCATCAGCGCGACGATGTCCTGGGCGAACACCGACTGCTCGCCGTCCCGGGGGGTCGAGGAATCCAGGAACCGGGTCGTTCCGTAGCCCCGCAGGTAGGGCACGACGACGCGGTAGCCCTTGGCGGCCAGCAGGGGCGCGACTCCTTCGAAGCTGTGGATGTCGTACGGCCAGCCGTGCAGGAGGACCACGGCCGGGCCGTCGGCCGGGCCTGCCTCCACATAGCCGACGTTCAGGACACCCGCCGTGATCTGCTTCACCGGACCGAAGGAGGCCGCGGCGTCCGGGCTCTCCTTGCCGCCTGCCGGCACGGCGGGCGCGGGCCCACTCACGGCGGACGGCGCCGTCGAGCACGCCGTGGAGAGGCCGGCCAGGACGGCCCCGGCCGCTCCCGAGCCGACGATCCTGCCGAAGCTGCGCCTGTCGATCATCCTCGGCCCTCCCCGGGGTGCGGGCGGTGGAACCACGCGGGGTTCTTGCCCGCTACGGCGGCGCCCGCGGCGCGGAGTGCCGGATTGTCAGCCCGTCGGCGCAACGGCGCGGGCGGCGCGGCGCTCAGGGGATGACGGCGTCGACGCAGCCGCCGTCCACCCGCAGCGCACCGCCCGTGGTGGCGGAGGCCTGGTCGGAGGCGAGGTAGACCACCATGTTGGCGATCTCCTCGGGGGCGATCAGACGTCGCAGCAGGGACTGCGGGCGATGGTCGCGCATGAAGATCCGCTCCGCTTCCTCCCACGGCAGATCGCGGCCGACCAGGTCGCGGACGAAGTCCTCCACGCCGGCGGTGCGCGTCGGGCCGGCCAGGACCGAGTTGACCGTGACGCCGGTGCCGGCCGCCTTCTTCGCGAAGCCGCGCCCGAGAGCCAGCATGGCGGTCTTCGTCGTGCCGTAGTGGATCATCTCGGCGGGGATGGCCACCGCGGATTCACTGGCGATGTACTGGACGCGGCCCCAGTCGCGTTCGAGCATCCGCGGGAGGTAGCCGCGGGTCAGCCGCACGGCGGCCAGCACATTGACCTCGAAGTACCGGCGCCAGTCCGCGTCGGTGATGTCGAGCGGGTCCTGGGAGCGGTAGACACCCAGATTGTTGACCAGGACATCGACGTCGGGCATCGCCGCCAGGACGCTCGCCGCCCCCTCCTCGGACACGACATCGGCGACGACGGAGACGAAGTCGCCGTCCGGCACCTCCGCCCGCAGCCGCAGGACCGCCTCGTCGACCCTCCCCGCGTCGCGGCCGTTGACCCCCACCCGCGCGCCCGCCCCCGCGAGGCCGGCAGCGATGGCGGCCCCGATGCCCTGCGTCGACGCTGTCACCAGCGCGGTCCGTCCGGTGAGATCGATACGCATGTGCGACTCCCTGTCGAGACCTGCGGCCGCGCGGCCGAGTTCGCGGGTGTTCCGGCAGAATCGTCACTAATGGCAATAACAGCCTCATACGCCACATCGGCATCCTAAGAGGGACACCGAGCGGCAGCACCTTGCGCGAGAGACCCGGCCGGCGGGCCGCCGGCCGGGCTTCTCGCGGAACGTGAGGGGCAGGCCCTCCGGGGGTCAGCCGACGCGATGGGCCCTGACGCCACCCGGCTCGAAGTCGTAGACGTACCGGTTGATCCGGAGGCCGTCGACGGCGCCGATCCACATGAAGTCCCGGCCCTTGCCCACCGCGATGCTGAGGATGGTGGGCTGCGCGACGCCGCCGGTGAACGATGCCTTCAGCTGGGCGAACGTGCACTGGGCGGACTGCGTGCAGTGCGTCTCGCCACCGCTGAGGTACCACGTACCCGACTCGGCGGCGTTGATGAACGGGCTCCAGCTGTTCACCGTCGGGGAGGCGGGCGGGTTCCACACCAGGGTCGAGTAGTTGTCGGGCCCGGTCATGTTCGGATCGATCTCGATCCGGATGCTCGGCATATTGACGAGGGTGCCACCGTAGGAGACGTTCTCACTGGTCTGGAAGACATGGAACCCGATCTTGTCCAGGCCCAGCAGCGGGTCACCTCGGAAGTCGACCTCGTTGCCGAAGTCGACCTTCTCGCCGGGTGCCACCTGGATGCCCAGGCTGCCGGTTCCGTAGGGGGGCCTGGAGATGGAAGTCGACCCCGCCGGCGTGGTGACCGGGACGAACGGACCGTCCCGCAGTTGGGCCACGGCGGAACCGATCGTGTTGCGCGTGATCAGTCCCCAATGATCCGACGCGCCCGGCCCGTTGCCGCCTCCGTTTCCGTTTCCGTCCGCGACGGCCGACACCGATCCCGACAGCATCGAGACGAGAACGGCGGCCACCGATATGACCGCGCGTGCCCTTCCCCGGCTTCCGCCCAAACGAGCCTTCACGTCCGCTCCTTCCAGTCGGTGGGAGAGCCGGACGCACCCGGGCCGCCGGGCGGCGTGGGGCACGCCGCCGCGGTGAGGCGGCTGTTCGGGCATGGCTCTCCGCGACGTCCCCAGATCCTGGGTCAGTCCTTGTCGTTCACCGGGATGCGTCCCAGTAGGCCCTCGGGAGTGCACTCCCGGCAGGGCCACCCTGCATTCCCCTGGCATGTGCCGGTCGGGAAATTCACCTGATCACCGTGGCACGCGGTGCCGGGCGTCGCATTCCGGACGTGAGGTTCGTGGCCCGGGGCACCGCGTACGGGCGACCTGCCGACCGCCTACTCGGCCCAGGGCCGGAAACCGGTGTCCAGCACGGCTTCGAGGGACGCACGCAACCGGGCGGCCTCCTCGACGCCGAACGACTCCTCGAACCGCTCCTGCACCGCCCGCCACAGGGGCAGCGCCGCCTTCAGGCGGGCCCGGCCCACCGCCGTGATCGCGACGACGCGGGCGCGGCGGTCGGCCTCCGAGGTCTCGACGGTCACCAGCCCCTCCCGGGCGAGCGGCTTGAGGTTGGAGGCCATCGTCGTGCGGTCCATGGCGATCATGTCGGCGAGGCGGGTGATCGTCGTCTCCCCGTGCGCGCCGAGCTTCTGCAGGATGGTGAGTTGGGTGGCGCGGAGACCGACCGGCGCCAGGGCCTTGTCGTACGTCGCGCCGAGGTACCGGGACGCCTTGCGCAGTGCCAGGTTGTTGCACGGGTCGTCGAGGTTCTTCAATGCGGGGGTCACGGCACCTCCCCTTCCGGATCCCACGATACGCGCACGTGCTCGCATGTGTGCGCACCGGGTGGCGGTACGGAGAAGCCGATGAGACGTGCGTCACTTTCGCGCCGCTGTCACATTCCGCTCGACTGCGCGGTCAGAGCTGCGTAACCGTTCCTACGGCACAGGAGAGCACGATGAACGCGCGCCTCAACTTCTTCGGTAACCCGACCGCGGGCAAGTTCCTCAAGCACATCAACTCTGCGGGCATGGTCGCGGCCGAGTCGACCCTGCCGCACGCGACGCAGGAACTGGTGAAGATCCGCGCCAGCCAGATCAACGGCTGCGGCTTCTGCACCGACATGCACACCAAGGAGGCCACCCGCGCGGGTGAGACCCCGGTGCGCCTCAACCTCGTCGCCGCCTGGCGCGAGGCCACGGTCTTCACCGACGCCGAGCGCGCGGCCCTGGAAGTCACCGAGCAGGCCACCCGCATCGCCGACGCGGCCGGAGGCGTCTCCGACGAGGCGTGGGCCGCCGCCGCCAAGCACTACGACGAGGACCAGCTGATCGCCCTGATCTCCCTCATCGCGGTCATCAACGCCTACAACCGCATCAACGTGATCAACCAGCAGCCCGCCGGCGACTACCAGCCCGGCATGTTCGGCTGATCGACGAGCCCCCCGCCCCACGGGACGGGTGTCCGTCTCCGGGCCATGTCCCCGACCATGGCCCGGAGACGGGCGGACACCCGTGCCCCCGGTCCCGCCCCGTGGTCACTCCGGGCGGCGCGGTGCGGGGAGTTCGCCGGACCCGCGGGCGACCAAACGGGTCTCGACCATGATCGTGCGGGCGCGGGAGCGGTCGCCCTCCAGGCGTTCCACCGCGGTGGCGCCCGCCACCTCCCCCATCGCCGCGGGGTTCTGCGCCACGACGGTGAGCGCGGGTTCGAGGATCGCGGCCATCGGCACGTCGTCGAAGGCGACGACGGCCACGTCCTTCCGGCGGCTGCGCGAGAGTTCGGCCATGACCCCGATCGTCATGACGTTGTTGCCGGAGAGCAGCGCGGTGGGCGGATCGGGCAGCGCGAGCAGCCGCGCGGTCGCCTCGGCCGCACCGGACGGGTCGTGGGCATCGGCGACCAGGGCGCGGTCGTACGGCAGGCCGGCCTCGGCGATCGCCGCGCGGTAGCCGGCGAGGCGTTCACGACGGGTGTACAGCCGGGCCGGCAGGTCGCCGATGAAGCCGATCCTGCGGTGGCCGCGGGTGATCAGGTGGGTCACGCCCTCGTGCGTGCCCGAGCGGTTGGAGCTGACGACCGTGTCGGCGGTGAGGCCGCTGCCGGGCCGGTCGAGGAAGACGACGGGCATGCCGCCGGACCGCTGCGCCTTGAGGTACGTGTGGTCGGCCCCGACGGCGGGCGCCACCATGAGCACGCTCACCCTGCGGGCCAGGAAGGTCCGGATCAGGGCGAGTTCGCGTTCCGGGTCGTCGTCGGAGGACCCCATGAGCAGGGTCAGCCCGCGGGTGTGCACGGCGTCCTCGATGCCGCCGGCCACCGCGCCGAAGAACGGGTTGCCGAGGTCCGGCACCACCAGGCCCACGGTGGTGTCCGGTCCGCCGACCCGGATGCTCCGGGCCATCAGGTTGGGCTGGAAGCCGAGTTTGGCGACGGCCTCCAGTACCCGCTTCCTGGTCTCCGGGGAACTGGGGCCGTCCTCGTTGAGGACCCGGGAGACCGTCTTGGCGCTCACGCCCACCTCGCGGGCCACATCGGCGAGGGTCGGTCTGCGGGTCGCTGCCATAAACCACCTTCTTCGTGGACGTCGGTCCCGTGGATGCCGGAACCGCGGTCAGCTCCCCCGCACCCCGGCTGCCGAGGCCGCGTCGCTGTCCGTCACGACCGTACCCCCGTCGGCCCGCACACTCAGCGCGCCGGTCATGATGGCCACCACTTCAGCCATGGAGTAGTCCGACGGCCTGATCACCGCCTCGCGCCTGCCGAGCCGGTGCACGTGGACGCGGTCGGCGATCTCGAAGACGTGCGGCATGTTGTGGCTGATGAGGATCACCGGGATGCCCTTGTCCCGGACCCGGCGGATGAGGTCGAGGACCTGCCCCGACTCCTTCACGCCCAGCGCGGCGGTGGGCTCGTCCATCACCACGACGCTGCGCGCCCAGGCGGCGGCGCGGGCCACCGCGACGGCCTGCCGCTGACCGCCGGAGAGGGTCTCCACCGGCTGCGCGAGCGAACCGACGCCGACCTTGAGCGCGGCCATGTGGGCCGCCGCCTCCCGGCGCATGGCCTTCTTGTCGAGCATGCGGAACACCGAGCCGAGCACACCGGGGCGACGGATCTCGCGGCCGAGGAACATGTTGGAGGCGATGTCCATGGACGCCGCGACGGCGAGGTCCTGGTAGACCGTCTCGATCCCGTGGGCCCGCGCGTCCTGCGGCCCGCCGAACCTGATGGGCACTCCGTGCAGCCGGATCTCGCCGGCGTCCGGCACGAGGGCACCGGTGAGTGCCTTGATCAGGCTGGTCTTCCCGGCGCCGTTGTCGCCGATGACGGCCAGCACCTCGCCGGGCATCAGGTCGAAGTCGGCCTCGTCGATCGCCGTGACGTGCCCGTAGCGCTTGACCAGGCCGCGCGCGCTGAGGACGGGTTCGGGGGCGCCGACCGGTGCGGGCTTCGCCGCCGGGGAGGCGGCGCTGCCGGGCGCGCCCGGCGCCGGGTCGTGGGAGGAGGCCGGGCCGGTCATCGGGTCCCCTTTCGCGAGAGCTGGTCGACGGTCACCGCGAGGATGACGAGGACGCCGGTGACCAGCGTCTGGTAGACGGACGAGACGCCCATCAACTGGAGGCCGTTGCGGAAGACACCGACGATGAGGACGCCGACGAAGGTGCCGAGCACCGTGCCGCGCCCGCCGAACAGGCTGGTGCCGCCGAGCACGACCGCGGTGATGCTGTCGAGGTTGTCGGTCTGGCCCGCCTGCGGGTCGCCGACGCCGGTCCGCGACACCAGGAGCAGGGCCGCGATGCCGTAGACCAGGCCGGCCACCGCGTAGACGCCGACGGTGAGGCGGGACACGCGGATACCGCTGAGGCGGGCGCTCTCGGCGCTGTTGCCGACGGCGTAGACGTGGCGGCCCCACGCGGTGCTGCTGAGCGCGTAGGCGAATCCGAGGAACAGCGCGACGGTGACCAGCGACCCGTAGGTGACGTCGGTCCGGCCGAGGGGGAAGGTCCTGCCGAGCACGGTCAGCGGTCCGGGCAGGCCCGTGACCGTCTGCTCGGCGGAGTAGATGTGGGTCAGGGCGAAGGCGACGTTGAGCATGCCGAGCGTCACGATGAACGGCGGCAGCGGCACCGCCCGCACCAGAGTTCCGTTGACGAGTCCGAAGACACCGCAGGCCAGGATGCCGATCACGATGGCGAGCACCGGCGGCAGCGGCCCCTGGACGGCGAGCTTGGCGATCAGGATGCCGCCAAAGGCCATCACCGCGCCGCAGGACAGGTCGATGCCCGCGGTGAGGATGATGAGCGTCTGGCCGATGGCGAGCGTGCCCACCACCATGACCTGCTGGAGGATCAACGAGAAGTTCCCGCCGGACAGGAACTGGTCGGTGGACACCGAGAAGAACACGGACGCGATGACGAGGGCCGCGAAGGGGCCCGCCGCGGGCGCCGTGAGCAACCTGCGCAGTGCGGTCGGCTCGCCGGCGCCCACGGGGAGCGTGGTGGAAGTGGTCAACGTGCTCAGCCCCAGCAGTTCTCGAGGCCGAAGGCGGTGTCCTTGGCGTCGGCGCCGGCCTGGGGCTTGTCGGTGATCAGGGTGACGCCGGTGTCGGTGTAACCGCTGCTCTTCTTGCCGTCCTTGGCGAACGCGGCGACCGCCTTGACGCCGTCGGCGGCCATCTTCAGCGGGTACTGCTGCGACGTGGCGGCGATCTTGCCGTCCTTCACGGCCTGGACGCCGGTGCAGCCGCCGTCGATCGCGACGATCATCACGTCCTTCTCGCGGCCCTTGGCCTTGATGGCCGTGTACGCGCCGAGCGCGGCGGGCTCGTTGATCGCGTAGACGAGGTTGATGTCCGGCGCCTTCTGCAGGCAGGTCTCCATGGCGGTCTGGCCCTTGGCCTGGTCGCCGCCGGTGTCCTGGGAGCAGACGATCGAGGGGTCGGAGGCGTCGATGCCGAAGCCCTTCACGAACCCGTCGTGGCGCTGCACACCGACGGACACACCGGGGGCGAGGTCCAGGGTGGCGATCTTCACCGGCTTGCCGGACATCGCGGCCTTGGCGTACGCGCCGATCAGCTCGCCGGCCTTCACGTTGTCGGTGGCGAACAGCGCGTCGGCGGCGTCCTGCGGCTCGGGCGGGGTGTCGAGCGCGATGACCAGCACGCCCTTGGCGCGCGCCTTCGCGATCGCGGGGACGATGGCCTTGGAGTCGTTGGGGGTGATGAGCACGCCCTTGACCCCGGCGGCGACCATGTTCTCCAGCGCGGTGACCTGGCTCGCGTTGTCGCCGTCGAACTTGCCCGCCGCGGTGGACAGTTCGATGTTCTCGCTCTTGGCGGCCTCCTCGGCGCCCTGCTTCATCTTCACGAAGTACGGGTTGGTGTCGGTCTTGGTGATGAGGCCGACCTTCACCTTGCCCCCGGACGGGGAGCTGCCGCCGGAACCGGACCCGCACGCCGCGAGGGACAGGGCGAGGCCGGCGGCGCCGATGACGAGGACCGGACGGGCTCTACGGGACATGTGCGACTCCTGGGGGAAGCAGTGAGCGGGGACGTCCGAGCGGTGCCGGGCGTCGGGGGAACGCGACGCCGGAGGCAATGCCATCGTTGACATATGTCATCGTTGACACTGCCTGCGGAGGATGATGGACTCCCGCTCCGGCAACGTCAATGCCCTCTGCAGAACACGAGTTGGCAACGGCCGGAGCGCCGCGACCGGGTCGCCGCCCGGCACCCGGGGGCGCTCCGGCCGCAGGTTCCGCACCCCACCTGGAGGAATTCCGCATGCAGTCGCGTCAGGTCACCGTGCTGGGAGAGTGCGTCGCCGATGTCTTCGCGGACGCCCGGTCCGGGCCACCGCACCCCGGCGGTCAGGACCCGGCGGGCGCTGTCGCCGGGGACCCCGCCCAAGGGCTGCGCCTGCACGCCCTGCCCGGCGGCGGGCCGGCCAACACCGCGGCCGGACTGGCCCGGCTCGGCACACCCACCCGGTTGCTGGCGCGGTTGTCCGGCGATGTCTTCGGCCGGTTGTTCCGCGCCCATCTCCTGGCTTCGGGGGTCGATCTGACGGACGCCCCGCCCGCGGCGGAGCCCAGCACGCTGGCGGTCGCCGACATCGACGCCGCCGGTCAGGCCACGTACAGCTTCCACGCCGAGGGGACCGCGGACTGGCAGTGGACGAGGGCCGAACTGGACCGGGCCGGCCTGGGCGACGCGGTCTGTGTGCACTCCGGTTCGCTCGCGCTGGCCCGCGAACCGGGAGGCCCGCTGCTGGAGGAGTTCCTGGCCACCGCGAGACCGCGGGCGACGGTGAGTATCGATCCCAACGTCCGCCCCGCCCTGGTCGCTCCGGCGGTCTACCGGCGCCGGCTGCCGGGCTGGTGCGCGGTGGCGGACATCCTGCGGCTGAGCGAGGACGACCTGCGGGTCCTGGCCCCCGGCACCGGAGTGGAGGAGGCCTGCGCGAGCCTGCATGCGGCGGGGGCACGGCTGGTGGTGATCACGCGCGGCGCGCACGGGGCCTTCGCCTCGCTCGACGGGCGGACCGTCTCCGTACCCGGGGTGCCCACACGCGTCGTCGACACCGTCGGGGCGGGGGACTCGTTCACCGCGGGGCTGCTGCACTTCCTCGGCGAGCGGGATCTGCTGGGCGGCCGGCTGGAGAGCCTGCGGCTGTCCGACGTCGCGGCGGCCTGCGCGTTCGCGGTGCACGTGGCGGCGCTGACCTGCGCCGTGGCCGGCCCCAACCCGCCGTGGGCCCATCAAGTGGCGTCGATCCACGGGGGGATGAGCACACCCGCCGACGGCACCGGGCACCGCAACGCATCGCGTCCGAGGCGTTGACGGGCCCTCAGCCGGGGCCCATCATCGGTCATCGATCGGATGTCAGCGATGACATGTGTCAACGATGACACTCACAGCGACGTCAAGAGAGCTGGTTCACATGCGTCGAAGAGTCGGGGCCCTGCTGGCCGCCCTGATCGCGGGCCTGGCCGCACTCCTCCTGCCGAACACGCCCGCGGTCGCCGGGACCGTCTCGGACTACCCCGAGTTCCCCTATCCGGCGACCACGTACAGCGAGCCGTTCCGCGGCCAGTTCCACTTCAGCTCGCAGTCGGGCTGGATGAACGACCCCAACGGCCTGGTCTACGCGAACGGCCTCTACCACTTCTTCTACCAGCACAATCCGCACGGCCTGGCCTGGGACACCATGCACTGGGGCCACGCCACCAGCCCCGACCTGGTGCACTGGACGCAGAAGCCGATCGCCCTGGAACCGGGCGTGCACCCCGGGACGCTCTTCTCCGGCGGCGGCGTCGTCGACAAGGACAACACCTCGGGGCTGAAGACCGGATCGCTCGACCCCATCGTGGTGTTCTCCAACACCGACGGCGTGAGCATCTTCTACAGCAACGACAACGGCCGGACCTTCCAGGCGTACGACAAGGGCCGCAAGCAGATCGAGATCCCCGACGAGAGCCGCGACCCGAAGGTCATCTGGGACGCGGCACGCCACCGCTGGACCATGGTCGTCTGGTCCAACCAGGGCGGGAACGGCGTGAACCTCTACACTTCGCCGAACCTCCTGGACTGGACCCTCGCCAGCCGCTACCAGGCGCCCTGGCTCTTCGAGTGCCCCGACTTCTACCCGCTGCCCCTGGACGGCAGGAGCAACCAGCAGAAGTGGGTGCTGACCTCCGCCTCCAGCCAGTACGTCGTCGGCAGCTTCGACGGCACGACCTTCCGCACCGACTGGACCCAGCCCCAGCAGATGGACCTGGGCACCACGTACGCGGGCGGCAGCTTCTACGCCGCCGAGACGTTCACCAACACCCCCGACGGCCGCACGGTGCAGATGGCCTGGCAGGGCGGCAACCGCGGCAGCACCTGGACCGGCAACGCGACCTTCCCGGTGACCCTGGCCCTGGTCAGCACCCCGGACGGACCGCGGATCACCCGCACTCCGGTGGCCGAGCTCTCCTCGCTCGCCTCGCAGACCGAGACCTGGAAGAACGACACCGTCAAGGCAGCCAAGGAGCCCAAGCCGGGCAAGGAGCCCAAGGCGGGCAAGGAGCCCAAGGCGGCCGACAACCCCTTCGAGGGCATCAAGGCCGACACCTACGAGATCACCGCCCAGTTCGACGTGAAGAACTCGACCGCGACCCGGTTCGGCTTCGACCTGCACAGCCGCAGTGACGGGACCGCCGACCGCAGCGTGGTCTACGACACCGCGGCACAGACGCTGCAGGGCAAGCCCCTCAAGCCCAGGGACGGCAAGGTCACCATGCGACTGCTGGTGGACCGCGGCCAGTTGGAGATCTTCGCCGACGGCGGGCTGTACTCGCTGTCCGACAACGTCGACTTCGACTCCGCGGCCGACAGCCAGGGCATCCGGCTCTTCGCCACCGGCGGCAAGGTGAAGCTCGACAACGCGACCTTCACCCGCCTCAACACCAGCTGGGGGACGGCGCAGTCCACCCTGGAGAGCAACCTGAAGGGCCCCTGGCACGCCGCCGGCGGCGCCTGGACCGACGTCAGCGCCGGCAAGCGCGCCTCCACCAGCGGCGACGGCTTCTACCTGAGCGCGAGCAGCGGCGGCGACGCCGTCTACCAGGGCGACATCACCCTGGACACCGCGCGCGCCGGCGGCCTGACCTTCCGCGCGAACGCCGCGGGCGCCGGCTACACGGCGACGCTCGACACCAGCGGCGTGCTCAAACTGTGGCGACCCGGCAAGGACATCGCCGTCAAGGCCCTGCCGGTCAGCCCGGGCCGCACCTACCACCTGACGGTGCGGACGGACGGCCCCCGCATCCGCGTCTGGGTCGACAACGGCGCGGACCCGGTCATCGACGCGACCGACGCCACGTACGCCTCCGGCCTGTTCGGGGTGAACGTCTACAACGGCAACGCGACCGTGCAGAACCTGAACACCGGACCGGGCGGCTTCACCGCCTTCCCCGCCGGCCGGTGGACCCCGCGCGGCGGCACCTGGACGGTCACCCCGGCCGGCCTGAACGGCAGCGCACCGCAGAACGGCTTCTACCTCAGCGACCGCACGGGGGGCGACTTCACCTACGAGGGCGACCTGTCCGTCACCAACGGCACGGCGACCGGCCTGACCTTCCGCGCCGGGAGCGACGGCACCGGATACACGGCGAACATCGACACCAGTGCCGGTGTGGTCAAACTGTGGCGCCCGGGCCGGGACATCGCGACGTACGCCACGGCGATCACCGAGGGCCGCACCTACCACCTGAAGGTGCGCACGGACGGCAACCGTATCCGCGTGTGGTTCGGCAACAAGGCCGATCCCGTCATCGACGCCACGGACGACGCCTACACCAGCGGTCTGTTCGGGGTGAACACCTTCGCGGCGAACAGCGTCACGCAGAACCTCGCCGTCAGCTGACGGCAGGTCAGGTCGCGCGGAACCCGGGGCCGGCCGGCGGGCCGGCCCCGGGTTTCCCATGCCCGGCCGCGGGCACACGACTTTCCCACGTTGGAAAATGCCGCGGGAAAACCGGCACCCGGCGCGGGGGACGACGCGGGTGCACCGCTCCGATCTGCGGATTCGCCGTCACGCAAGGCGAGTTGACGGTTCCAGTGGCCTCAGGAGCCTCTCCGGCACCACCTCGACGCGAGGTCTGGACACGGCGGCACGGCACTGCTTTCATTCTCACCGCGTCCAGATTTCCAACGTTGTACAAGCGCGTTTCCGGCGTACACCCTTCTTCGCACCAGGCGCCACACCCCCTTGACCAGCACTTCCCTCCAGGCGTGGACGACGCCCCTCACGGAAGGTGCAAGCGTGAGTCCTGGCAGACGACGTACCACTTGGCTCGGGCGCTTTGCCGCCCTGCTCCCGCTCCTCCTCGGCGCGGCGCTGATGGCGCCGCCCCCCGCCGCGGCCCGCCCCACCGTCACGGACGCCCCGCCCGCCGCGGCCGACACCGGCCTGCGCGGCGACTACTACCGCATGACCAGCGGCACCGCGCTGGACTTCGCGCAGTACACGGGCACGCGGATCGACAGTTCGCTCCACGTCGACGACCTGCTGCCCACCCTGCGCGCCTACGCGGGCACCACCGACAACGTCGCGGTCCACTGGACGGGCCGGCTGGACGTGCCCGCCGACGGCACGTACACCTTCTACATCAAGGGCGACAACGGCTTCCGCCTGTCCCTCGACGGTACGAGCGTGATCGACCACTGGACGACCGACTGGGACGTGCAGACCACCTCGCAGCCGATCACCCTCACCGCCGGCCTGCACGACCTCGCGATGGACTACAACCAGGGCAACGGCGGCGCCTACCTGCACACCGAGTGGTCCGGCCCCGGCTTCGACCGCCGGCCCGTGCCCGACACGGCCCTGCACCTGCCCACCGGCTTCGCCCCGGCCGACGCCGAGGCGTCCGTCGACAAGACCGGCCGCGTCGCCACCGTCGACCTCGGCTCCCGCGTGACCGCGCTGCCCGCCGACGCCGCCTCCCACTTGGCGCTGCTGTCCGGCGGCACCCGCTGGTCGGCCACGGTCACCAAGGACCCCGAGCACCCCTCGCGACTGCTGCTGCGTCCCGGGAAGTCCGACACCCCGGTCGCCCTGAAGGCCGACGTGCGGATCAGCTACGACGGCAAGGGCGGCATCACCACCGCGGACGGCGCCACCGGCCCCTTCTCCGTCCTGGCGCGGAACGACTCCACCTGGTACTTCGCCACGAAGTGGGCCAAGGACGTGTCCCGGTCCCACCCGCTGCCGGACTACCCGCGGCCCCAGTTGACCCGCAAGCAGTGGAAGAACCTCAACGGGACCTGGCAGTTCCAGCCGACGGAGCAGGACGCGGCGCTCCCCCAGGGCCCGCTCAGCGACACCATCGTGGTCCCCTACCCGATGGAGTCGGGCCTGTCCGGCGTCGCCCGGCACCACGACTGGTCGCTGTACCAGCGCACCTTCACCGTGCCCGACGACTGGCGGGTCCGCTCGGGCAACCGGCTGCACCTCAACTTCGGTGCGGTGGACTACGAGGCCTGGGTGTACGTCAACGGCCGGCAGGTCGCCCACCACACCGGCGGCTACCAGGCGTTCACCGTCGACGTCACCGACGCCCTGGCCGGGCACGGGACGCAGGAGCTGACGGTCAAGGTCCGCGACACCACCGACGACCGCTACGCGCTGGGCAAGCAGTCCCGCAACCCCAGCGGCATCTGGTACACGCCGAGTTCGGGCATCTGGCAGACGGTGTGGATGGAGCCCGTCCCCGAGGCCGCCGTCGGCTCGCTGGTGCTGACCCCGAACCTCGCGGACTCCTCCCTCGCCGTCACGGTACGGCCGGGAGCAGGCACCTCGCCCGGGGCCCAGGTCACCGCCACCGCTTACACCCGCGACGGCCGCAAGGCCGGCTCGGTCACCGGCACGGCGGGCACCGCGCTGCGGCTGCCGATCGCGCACGCCCGGCTGTGGAGCCCGGACGACCCGTACCTGTACGACCTCGACGTCACGCTCACCGACGGCCGCAGCAAGGACCGGGTCGGCTCCTACTTCGGGATGCGGTCGATCGAGGTCGCTCCGGCCGGCGGCACGAACCGCATCAAGCTCAACGGCAAGCCCGTCTTCGTCCTCGCCACCCTCGACCAGGGGTTCTGGCCGGACGGCCTCTACACCGCGCCGACCGACGACGCCCTCAAGTACGACCTCGTGCAGCACAAGAAGCTCGGCTTCAACGCGGTGCGCAAGCACATCAAGGTCGAGCCCGCCCGCTGGTACTACTGGGCGGACCGGCTGGGCCTGATGGTGTGGCAGGACATGCCCAGCCGGGGCACGGCCGCCGCGGGGACCCCCGAGACCGAGGCCTTCGTCGACCAGGTCCACCAGATCGTCGACCAGCACATCAGCGCCCCGTCCGTGGTGATGTGGACGCTGATGAACGAGGGCTGGGGCGAGTGGAGCAAGGAGGCGACCGGCCAACTCGCCGACTCGGTGAAGCAGCAGGACCCCTCACGTCTGGTCGACGCCCACTCCGGTGTCAACTGCTGCGCCTCCAAGGGTGATTCAGGCCGTGGCGATCTGATCGACTTCCACGACTACCACGGCCCGGCCACCCCCGCGCCCGACGCAGGCCGCGCCGCGGTCGACGGCGAGCACGGCGGCTACTCGTACCTGGTGCCCGGGCACGTCCTGGGTGTCGCGGGCGGCCAGGACTACGGCGACGCCGCGCACAGCAAGGAGGAGCTGACCGCGGCCTACGTGGAGAACACCCGCAGACTGCTCCGCCCGGCCGCGTGCGGCCTGTCCGGATCGGTCTACACGGAGATCACCGACGTGGAGGGCGAACTCAACGGCCTGGTCACCTACGACCGCGCGGTGGTGAAGGTGGACCCGGAGCAGGTGCGGGACATCAACCGCCAGGTCATCGCGGCGGGCGCCGCCGCCGGCGGGACCCAGGTCCCGCCGGGCACGCCCGGGCAGCAAGGTGTCTCCTGGTGGCCGCTGCACGAGGGGTCCGGCACGGTGGCGAAGGACGTCGCCGGTGCCCACGACGGGACCCTGAACGGCGGCGCGAGCTGGACGACCGGCCCCAACGGCGGCGCCCTGCAACTGGACGGGCGCACCGGCTTCGTCGACACCGGAGCCCCGGTGCTGGACACCGACGGGGCCGACTACTCCGTCGCTGCCTGGGTCCGGCTGGACGACAAGGGGCACTTCAGCACCGCGGTGTCCCTGGACGGCACCTCCAACAGCGCCTTCTACCTGCAGTACTCGCAGGCCGACCGGCGGTTCGCGTTCAGCTTCGCGGGCAGCCGGGCGCTGGCGAACACCATCGGCGAGCCGCTGGCCGGCCGCTGGTACCACCTGGTGGGCAGTTACAGCCACGGTGACGGCCAGCTGCGGGTCTACGTCGACGGCAGCCAGGCCGGTTCGGCGCGGGCCTGCAACGCCGAGGGGCCCTCGGGCCACCTGGTGATCGGCCGCGGCAAGTACGGCGGCAACCTCGTCGACTACTGGGGCGGCGCGATCGCCGACGTCCACGCCTACGACCGCGCCCTGAGCGCGGCCGAGGTCGCGACGCTGGCGGCCGGCGAACCCGCGGCGCCGGCGACGAGCCGCTGAGCACCGGCGGCCCGCCCCGCTCACGGGGGCGGGGCGGGCCGCCTCCCCCGGGCTCCTCATGGGCCCCGCACTCCCCTGATCAGGTCGCACACCGCTCTACGAGGAGTTGAACGTACATGAGCACCTCCCGTACCACCCGCATGATGGCCGTCGTGTGCCTCACCGCCGCGGCCGCCCTGACCGCCACGTCCTGCGCCAAGCAGGAGGACTCCGGCGCCGCCTCCCCCAGCTCCTCCGAGGGCGCCCAGGTCGTCCAGTCCCCGACCGCGACCGCGGCCGCCGGTGACGGCTGCACGCTCCAGGCCTACGGCGCGACCGAGCTCGACCTGAAGAACACGGTCGTCGGCTTCTCGCAGTCCGAGAAGGAGGCGAACCCCTTCCGCATCGCGGAGACGCAGTCCATCAAGGACGAGGCGGCCAAGCTCGGCGTGAAGAAGCTCCTCACCACCAACGCCCAGTCCCAGCTGCCCAAGCAGATCAGCGACATCCAGGACATGCTCGCCCAGGGCGCGCAGCTGCTGATCGTCGCCCCGCTCAACTCGGACGGACTGGAGCCCGCACTGCAGGCCGCGGCCGCCAAGCACGTCCCCGTGATCACCATCGACCGCAAGATCAACGCCACCGCGTGCAAGGACTACGTGGCCTTCCTCGGCTCGGACTTCGTGGAGCAGGGCAAGCGCGCGGCCGACCAGATGATCGACGTCACCGGCGGCAAGGGCAAGGTGGCGATCCTGCTCGGCGCCTCCGGCAACAACGTCACCACGGACCGCACCAAGGGCTTCGTCGACCAACTCGCCGCCAAGGCACCCGGTCTGAAGATCGTGGCCCAGCAGACCGGCGAGTTCGCCCGCGACAAGGGACAGCAGGTGATGGAGCAGCTGATCCAGTCCAACCCCGACATCACCGCGGTCTACGCGGAGAACGACGAGATGGGCCTCGGCGCGGTCACCGCGCTCAAGGCGGCCGGGAAGAAGCCCGGCAAGGACGTCAAGATCGTGTCCATCGACGGCACGCGCAACGCGGTGCAGGCGCTGGCCAACGGGCAGTACAACGGCGTGATCGAGTCCAACCCGCGCTTCGGGCCGCTCGCCTTCGCCACGGCGCAGAAGTTCTTCGGCGGCGAGGCCATCCCGGAGGACGTGATCATCTCCGACCGGTCCTACGACGCCTCCAACGCGAAGGAGTCACTGGCCGGGGCGTACTGAGTCCGCCATCGGGCCGCCCGGCCGGACCGGCAGGGCGGCCGTGCCCCTCACCACTCCCCCCGAGGCCCGACCCACCGCATCACGAATCCCTGGAAGGCCCCCTATGGCACCCCCCGAAGCGGCAGCCGCCGCACCGCCCCCGGAGCCGGGCAGTCCCAGCGCCCCCGCGGTGCTGGAGGCGCTCGGTGTCGGCAAGCGCTTCCCCGGCGTGGTGGCGCTCGACGACGTCTCCCTCACCCTGCGGCGCGGCGAGATCCACGCGCTGGTCGGCGAGAACGGCGCCGGCAAGTCCACTCTGATCAAGGTGCTCACCGGCGTGCACCGCCCCGACAGCGGCGAACTGCGGCTCGACGGGCGCCCCGTCGCGTTCGCCCGGCCCGTCGACGCCCAGCAGGCCGGCGTCACGACGATCTACCAGGAGGTCAACCTCGTCCCGCTGATGAGCGTGGCCCGCAACATCTTCCTGGGCCGTGAGCCGAAGAACCGCTTCGGCCTGATCGACTTCCCCCGTATGCACCGCGAGGCGGCCGCCCTCATGGCGGGCTTCGGTGTCACCGCCGACGTCCACAGGTCGCTCGACAGCCTCGGCGTCGGCACCCAGCAGATGGTGGCGCTGGCGCGCGCGGTGTCGGTGCGGGCCAAGGTCGTGGTGATGGACGAGCCGACCTCCGCGCTGGAACCGCGCGAGGTGGAGACGCTCTTCCGGGTCGTCGAGGAACTGCACAGCCGCGACATCGCCATCCTCTATGTCAGCCACCGGATCGAGGAGCTGTACCGGATCTGCGACCGGGTCACCGTCCTGCGGGACGGGCGGCTTGTGCACACCGGCGACCTCGCCGGGCTGGAGCGGATGCAGCTGGTCGCGATGATGCTCGGCCGCGAGGTCGCCGAGGTGCGCCGGCACGGCAGGACCGGCTTCGGCGAGGCCCACCGGCCCGACCGCAAGCCGGTGCTGACGGCCGAGGGACTGAGTCGCCGTCATGTACTGGACGACGTGTCCCTGGAACTGCACCCCGGCGAGGTGCTCGGCCTGGGCGGCCTGCTCGGCTCCGGGCGCAGCGAGACCGCCAAGGCGCTGGCCGGGGCGCTGCCCCTGGACTCCGGCTCCGTGACGGTCGCCGGCCGGCGGTTGGGCCGGCCCTCCCCCGCCGCCGCGATCCGGGCGGGTGTCGGTCTGCTGCCGGAGGACCGCAAGGCAGAAGGCGTGATCCCCGGCCTGTCGGTGCGGGAGAACATCGTGCTGGCCGCCATGCCGCGGCTGTCGCGGGGCGGGATGGTGTCCCGGGCCCGGCAGGACCGCGTCGTCGACGTCTTCATGAAACGGCTGCGGATCAAGGCGTCGAGCCCCGAGCAGAAGGTCGGCGAACTCTCCGGCGGCAACCAGCAGAAGGTGCTGCTGGCCCGTTGGCTGTGCCTGGAACCGAAGGTGCTGCTGCTGGACGAGCCCACCCGGGGCATCGACGTCGGCGCCAAGGCCGAGGTGCAGGCGCTGGTGGACGAACTGGCGCAGGAGGGGCTCGCGGTGCTGCTGATCTCCTCCGACATCGAGGAGCTGGTGGAGGGCGCCGACCGCCTGGTGGTGCTGCGCAGCGGCGCGGTGGCCGGGGAACTGACGGGGGAGCAGGTCGGCGAGGGAGAACTGCTGGAGGTGCTCGCGGCCCACGGTACGGCCGCGAAGGAGACCTCCGGGACCGGCGAGGAGGAGGAGCGCGATGACTGAGCTCTCCCCGGCCGTGCGGCGGGGCGCGCTCCGGCTCCCCGCCCCGGCCTGGTTCCAGACGTACGGGGTGTACGCGGCGGTGGCGGTGCTCGTGCTGTTCAACGCCGTCTTCACCGACCACTTCCTGACCGCGGGCAACCTGCGCACCCAACTGGTCCAGGTGGCACCGGTGGTGATCGTGGCACTGGGCATGGCGCTGGTGATCGGGACCGAGGGCGTCGACCTGTCGGTGGGCTCGGTGATGGCCCTGGCCACGGCGCTGCTGCCGCTGTACCTGGGGTACGGACTGCTGCCGGCGCTGCTGGTGGCGCTGGCGGCCGGTGCCGCGGTGGGCGTGGTCAACGGCACGCTGGTGGCGGCGGTGGGGCTGCAACCCATCGTGGCCACCCTGGCGCTGTTCGTGGGCGGCCGCGGGCTCGCCCTGGTCCTCGCCGACGGGCAGTTGAAGCAGATCGCCAATCCCGCCCTGCTGGGCCTGGGCACCGACGACGTGCTCGGAGTCCCCGTGGTCGTGCTGATCGCCGGCGTGCTGGCGCTGGTCGTCGCCGGCCTCGTCCACCGCACCACCTTCGGCCGCCAGTTGGTCGCCGTCGGCGGCAACCGGGCCGCCGCGGGCCTGGCCGGTCTGCCGGTCAAGCGCGTCCTGATCGGCGTCTACGTCCTCTGCGGCATCCTGGCGGCACTGGCCGGGGTGCTCGCCACCGCGCGGCTGACGGCCAGTGACCCGTCCACCCTGGGCACCTTGATGGAGCTGTCCGCGATCACCGCGGTGGTGGTGGGCGGCACGCCGCTGACCGGCGGTTCCGTGCGGGTCCTGGGCACCGTCTTCGGCGCGCTGCTGATGCAGCTGCTGCGGGCCACGCTCGTCAAGCACGATCTTCCCGACTCCACCGCGCAGATGGCCCAGGCCGTCATCATCCTCGTCGCCGTCTACATCGCCCGGGAGCGCCGATCCCGATGAAGTCACTCGCCACGCCCCGCTCCGCCGGGGCACTCCCCGAAGCACCCGGGCCGGCGGCGGCCCGCTCCGTCGACCGGCGGCGGCTCGCCGCGGTCGTCCAACGGCAGGGCGTCCTGGCCGTCCTGCTGGCCGTCGTGATCGTCTCCTCCTTCGTCTTCCCGTCGTTCGGCACGCTCGCCAACGCGCAGAACATCACCGTGCAGGCGTCCTTCCTCGCGATCGTGGCGCTCGGCATGACGCTGGTCATCATCACCGGCGGCATCGACCTGTCGGTCGGGTCGGTGTTCGCGCTCGGCGGCGTCCTGGCCGCCTGGGCGTCGCAGTACGGGCTGCTCCCGGCGCTGCTGGTGCCGCTGGTCGTGTGCGGACTGCTCGGCACGGTGCACGGCCTGCTGATCGCCCGGGCCGGCATGGCGCCGTTCATCGTCACGCTGGCCGGGCTGCTGGCCGCGCGCGGGCTGCTGCTGGCCCTGACCGACGAGGGCGCCACCACCTATCTGGTGCCGCGCGACTCGGTCTTCGCCGAACTCGGGCAGGGCACCGTGGGCGGCTTCGGTTGTCCGGTGCTCATCGCGCTGGTGCTCTTCGCCGCCGGCGGACTGGTCCTGCAGCGCACGTCGTTCGGCCAGTCGCTGTTCGCCGTGGGCGGCAGCCCGGACGCGGCGACGCTGATGGGACTGCCGGTGGCCAGGACCCGGGTGCTGGTCTACGCCGTCAGCGGGCTGCTGGCGGGCTTCGCCGGGGCGCTGAACGCCGCCCGCCTGTCCTCGGGGGTGACCATCATCGGCGTCGGCATGGAACTGGACGCGATCGCCGCGGTGGTCATCGGCGGCACCCTGCTGATCGGCGGCTCCGGTTCGGTCAGCGGCACCCTGTGGGGTGTGCTCATGCTGGCGGTGATCCAGAATCTGATCAACCAGATCGGCTCCCTCAACTCTTCCTACCAATCGGTGGTCAGCGGCGGGTTCCTGATCGTGGTCGTCGTGGCCCAGCGCTACCTCGCGCGGGGACCGCGCACCACATGACCGCGCCGGTGCCGCGGGGCCGGACGCGGCCCGGCGGCACCGGCCCCAACCGGAGGGAACGCCGTGGGCGTCAGCCTCAAGGACGTCGCGCAGCGCGCCGGCGTGTCCATCAAGACCGTGTCCAACGTCGTGAACGGCTATGCCCATGTCACCCCCGCGATGCGGGCGCGGGTCCAGCAGGCGATCGACGAACTCGGATACCGGCCCAACCTCACCGCGCGGCATCTCCGCAAGGGCCGCACGGGCATCATCGCCCTGGCCCTTCCGGAGCTCGGCAACCCGTACTTCGCCGAGCTGGCCGGTGCCGTGATCGACGCCGCCGCCCGCCACGACTACACCGTGCTGCTGGACCACACCTCCGGCGAGCGCAGGAAGGAGATCCTGGTCAGCCAGGGGTTCCGCGCCCATGTCATCGACGGCCTGATCCTCTCGCCGATCGAGCTGGAGGCCGCGGACCTGCTGGCCCGCACCGACACCGCTCCCCTGGTGCTGCTCGGCGAGCGGGAGTACGACGCGCCGCACGACCACATCGTCATCGACAACGTGGCAGCCGCCCGCAGCGCGGTGCGCCATCTGACCGGCATGGGCCGGCAGCGGATCGCCTTCCTCGGCGCCCGCCGTGAGAGCGCGCGGCAGCCCGCCCACCTGCGGCAGCGCGGCTGGCGCGAGGAACTGGCCGACTCCGGGCTCCCGCACGGCGACGACCTGGTGGCCACCGCCTCGGGCTACGGACGGGAGGACGGCGCGCAGGCGATGGCCGACCTGCTGGACCGCGGTTCGCGTCCGGACGCGGTCTTCGCGTACAACGACCTCCAGGCCATCGGCGCCCTGCGGGTGCTGACCACACGGGGGTTGCGGGTGCCGGAGGACATCGCCCTGGTCGGCTTCGACGACATCGAGGAGGGCCGCTACAGCGGCGTCACCCTGACCACGGTCTCCCCCGACAAGAAGGCCATCGCGCGCCAGGCCGTCGAATGCCTCGTCGAGCGCCTCACCGGAACTCCGGACACGCCGCCCCGCCGCGTCCGGCCCGGCTTCGACCTGGTCGTCCGCGAGTCCACCCTCGGCCGGCGCTGAGGCCCGCTCACTGTCCGGCGGGGAAGTCCGCGCCGCGGGAGACGGCTTCACGGGCGCGGAGCTCGCCGAGCGTGCCCTCCCAGTGGGAGGTCACGGCCTCGTAGCCGGCGGCTCCGAGGACCAGGCGGCGCGGAGGGGCGTCCTCGTCGAGCGCGGCGACGACGGCGCGCACTCCCCGGTGGGGGTCGCCGGCCTGCCGGCCGTCCTGGTCGATCATGAACGTGCGCACCGACTCGATGAGGGGGACGTAGGCGTCGACCGTCTCGTCGACGGGCTCGCCGGCGAATCCGGTGTAGGCGCGGGTGCGGAACGCGCCGGGTTCGACCGCGAGCACCTTGATGCCGAACGGAGCCACTTCCTCGCGCAGTGCCTCCGTGAGTCCCTCGAGGGCGAACTTGACGGCACTGTAGTAGCCGAATCCGGTCGCGCCGCGCAGGCCCGCGATCGAGGACATGTTGACGACCGCTCCGGTGCGGCGCGCGCGCATTCCGGGGAGCACGGCGCGCAGGACCTCGGCGACGGCGAAGAAGTTCAGCTCGAAGGTCTTCCTGACGTCCGCGTCCGGCATTCCCTCCACCGATCCGTACCAGCCCCTGCCGGCGTTGTTGACCAGGACGTCGATCCCCCCGAAGCGTTCCTCGGCGGCCGCGACGGCGTCGTGGATCTGCCGGGAGTCGGTGACGTCGAGCGGCAGGACGAGCACCCGGTCGCCGTGCTCGCGGGCCCACTCCTCCAGCAGCCCGGGGCGGCGGGCGGTGAGGACGACGTTGTCGCCGTCCTCCAGGGCGACCTCCGCGTAGGCCATCCCGAAACCGCCGGGGGTACCGCCGGTGATGAACCAGGTCCTCAAGGTCGTTCCTCTCGCACGAGGGGGCGGGCCTCATTCCGCGCAGGGCACAGCCCGCCCCCAGTCACTGCTAAAATGGAAGCACGTAACTTTGACTTTAGCAGTGACTCGGGAGAGTGTGGCGCCATGGCGAGCCGGATCCGGCTGGAGGACCGCGAGTGTCCGCTGTCGACGACCGTGCAGCACGTCGGGGAGTGGTGGACGCTGCTGATCCTCCACGACGCCTTCGACGGCTACACGCGCTTCGACCAGTTCCAGAAGAGCATGAACATCTCCACCAGCATGCTCACCACGCGGCTGAAGACCCTCGTCGCCGACGGACTGCTGGAGCGGCGCCCCTACCAGACCAATCCCGTGCGCCACGAGTACGTGCTGACCGAGCGCGGCCGGACCCTGCGGCCCGTGGTCGTCGCCCTGGCCGCGTGGGGCAACCAGCACCTCGCGCCGGAGGAGCGCAGCATGATATTGGTCGACGCCGAGACGGGCGAGGAGGCCGACCCGGTGGTGGTCGACGCCCGGACCGGCCGCAGGCTCGACGACAGCGAGGCCTTCGTGTTCACCGCCGGCCCGGCCGCGGGCGACCAGATGCGCGCCCGGTACACCGAACTGGAGCGTCAGCGCGGCACGGGCACCTGAGCGCGCTGACGGGGCGTGGACAGACGTCGCGTCATACCGGGCGCTCGAACAGGAGATAGTCGCCGTCACGGCCGGTTGGCCGGTAGCCGCGGCTCTCGTACAGGTGCACGGCGGGATTGCCGACGAAGACCCCGAGGCTCAGCACGTCGCAGCCGGCTTCCCGCGCCTGCCCGGCGAAGGCGTCGAGCAGCAGGCCGCCGAACCCGCGGCGCCGGTGTTCCGGCGCGACGTGGATGCCCACCAGGACCGCGCCCGTGCCCGAGGGCATCCACATCATCGAACCGCAGGCCTCGCCTTCCGCCTCCAGGATCAGGGTCCTGTCGAGGCAGGAGATCCACAGTTCCAGTTGGCGGTCGATCGCCTCGGTCCAGCGTGCCTCGTTGGCGGGCTCGACGGTGCGCATGTACAGCCGTTCCCACAGGAAGACGCGCGGCAGGTCGGCCGGGCGGGCGGCACGGAGTTCCACCGCGGGTTCGGAACCGTGGTCCATGGACAGCCGCCTGCGCTCAGAGGGATCGATTCGCCGCACGCTACCACGGGGCGCGAAGCCGTGATCATGGCGGGCGAACGGCGTACGACCGTCCCTCAGACCGCGCGCCAGCCCGTCCAGCGGTGCACCGAGATCACGACGACCGGCCCGGCGGGCGGGTGGTCGGTGTACTGCTCGTACCGGGCGGTCAGCAGGGCGACCCGCCGAGCCACCTCGGGCGAATCCGCGGGTGGCGGGAGGACGCGGGCCTCGCCGTCGGCGCGGGCCCACCACAGCAGATCCCAGTTCTCGTCGTAGTGGTCGACGAGCAGGCAGACCGCCGGGTTGGCGGCGATGTTGGCCAGGCGCTTCAGGCGCGTCGTCCGCTTGGGCTTGTGGTCCACCGCCAGGGTCACCGAGTCGCCGTCGAGGGCGAAGACCACCGGCACCAGGTGCGGGCGGCCCGCCGCGTCGGCCGTCGCCAGACGGGCCACGCGTGCCGCGGTGAACCGCTCCCGCACCTGCGCTGCCGTCAGTTCGGGCACGGGGCACTCACCGGTACCGGCCGGCGAGGTCGGCCAGCCAGTCCAGGTGCGTGAGCGCGTCCCGCTCGGGCAGCGTCGGCAGGTTGAACAGCACCCGTTCCACACCGAGCGCGATGTAGCCCTCGACCTGCGCGGCGTCGTGGGGCACCCCGTAGACCGTCACCGGCACCTGCCGCCCCGCGACGGAGTGCAGCTTCTCCAGGGACGCGGACAGCTTCTCCGGGGTCGTGTCGTTGGCCAGCCAGGCGTCGCCGAACCGGGCGACCCGGTGGAAGCCGCCCTCGCCACCGCCCACGTAGATCGGCGGATGCGGGCGCTGTACCGGCTTGGGCCAGGCGAAGGCGGGGTCGAAGTCCACGAAATCGCCGTGGAACTCGGCTTTCTCCGCGGTCCACAACCGCAGGATGGCGCCGAGCCGTTCGTCGGTGAGCCGGCCCCGCGTCCGGGGATCGGCGCCGTGGTCCCGCATCTCCTCGCGGTTCCACCCGACGCCGACGCCGAGGACCGCCCTGCCGCCGGACACCAGGTCCAGCGTGGCGACCTCCTTCGCCGTGTGGAACGGGTCGCGCTGCGGGATCAGGGCGATGCCGGTGCCCAGCAGCAGACGCTCGGTGACGGTCGCGATCACGGCGAGGGCGACGAAGGGGTCGAGCGTCCGGTAGTACATCTCCGGCAGTTCACCGCCGCGCGGGTACGGGGACTCCCGCTTCACCGGGATGTGGCTGTGCTCCGCGATGAACAGCGAGTCGAACGCGCGCTCCTCCAGCGCGGCCCCCAGCGGGGCGGGGCGGATGCCCTGGTCGGTGATGAACGTCGACACTCCGAATTTCACGACGGCTCCGTCGGATGGAAGGGAACGGGTGACGGCTGCCACCGAACGTGCTGCCTACCCGCGGGGGCGGCCAACGAGCGCCGCACCACCCGACAGGAGCATCGGCCGCCGGCCGTCAGGACGGCGGGCATCGCGCGGAGGCCGGTGCCGTCATCGGTCGGAGGTGACGGCGAGCAGCGCCATGTCGTCGTTGCGCGGTCCGCCCACGTGCCGGTGGACATCGGTGACCAGTGCCCCCAGCAGCTCCGCCGGCTCGCCGAAGCCGACCCCGGACAGGCGGGTCACCGGGTCGTAGAAGCTGCCGCGGGTGTCGCGGGCCTCGGTGACGCCGTCCGTGCACAGCAGCAGCGTCGAGCCCGCCGGGAACGGCACCCTGTCGACCACCACGGACCCCTTGTCCAGGCCCACGCCGAGCGGCATGGCGAACCGCGAGGGATCGGCGGACCGCACCCCGCCCTCCGTGAGCAGCAGGGGCGCCGGATGGCCGAGGTTGACGAGCAGCACCTCCCGCGCGCCGCGGGGGAACTCGGCCAGCACCACCGTGGCGAACCACTCCAGCGCGTCCAGCCGTCCACGCCGCACGATCTCCCGGCACAGGGCACGGTGCATCTGCGCGGCCACCGCGGCGAGTGTCGCCTCCTCCCCCGCGGCCATCCGGAAGATGCCGAGCACCAGCGTCGCCGCCTCGACGGCCTCCATGCCCTTGCCGCGGACGTCCCCCACAACACACCGCAGCCCTCGGGGGGTGTCCTGCACCGCGTACAGGTCCCCACCGATCCCGGCCTCCTCGTCCGCCGCCTCGTAACGCGCGGCGATCCGCAACGGGCCCGCGCGTGTGGGCGGTTCGGGCAGCACCGCCCGCTGGACGGTCGCGGAGATGGACCGGGCCGACCGCAGGCGCACCTCGCGGGCGTGGAGCACCCGGTTGATCCACACGGCCACCACCGCGACCACCGCGACGGACAGCAGCTCGCTCATTCCGGCGAGCGTGGGCAGGTACCGGTAGCGGGCGATGATCGCCAGGTCGGCGGCGATCGCCCCGAGACCCACCAGCATGGTCCCGTTCATCGACAGCACCAGGGCGGCGAGCATCGGGGCGACGGAATAGAACGCCGTACCGGTGTACTGGGCGGGGGTGAGGTAGTCCACCGCGGCGCCGCAGGCCAGGAGCGTCATCGGGAGCGCACGGATGTACCAGGCCACGTCCTTGTGGCCGTCCGGGCCCCATGTGTCCGCCCTCCCCACGCGTCCTCCCGGGGTCCGTCCCACGACTGTCACCCCAGACTCCCCAAACGCGGCACCGCCGGCCACCCCGGGCCCTCTCCGGGGTGAATCGCCCACCTCCGGAGGGTGCTCAGCGGCGGCGGAGGTACTCCAGCCCCTTCTCGCGCAGGGCGCGGTGCAGCCCGTCGTAGGCGGGCGCACCGTCCAGGACGGACTTGGCGAGCTTGGCGACCACGGTGTAGTTGGTGTCCACCACGTTGCCGATCGGCGCCAGCCCGGCCTGGCTGACCAGCTGGTACGCGTCGAGCTGGTGCAGTCCGGTGAGGGACGCCGTCCAGCCGATGAGATCGTGCTGACTGATCCGGTAGGCGTCCTCCAGCGGGCGCACCGACCCGGTCGACATGAGGTAGCGGTCGTCCTCCAGGCGCGGCCAGGCCGGCGCGCCGCCCTTGATCAGGTCGATCACGACCACGGTGTGCATCGCGGCCTCCACGGCGGTGCCGCAGACCTCGCCCTCGCCCTGCCGGGCGTGGCCGTCGCCGATCGACAGCAGGGCACCGGGGACGTTGACGCCCAGGTAGAGGGTGGTGCCCGCGCGCATCTCGGGGGTGTCCATGTTCCCGCCGTGCGCGCCGGGGGTGATGCTCATGATGACCTCGCCGGCCGCCGGCGCGACACCGACGGTGCCGTGCATCGGGTCCAGCGGCAGGTCGACGGTGTGGTCGGAGAACCGGGCCTGGAAGCGGCAGCTGTTGCGGTCGCGGTCGATGCCGTACCGCCAGACCACCTCCTGCAGCGGGTCGTGGAGCATCGCCGTGGAGTGGGTCGTGGTCAGCGCGCCGAAGTGCGGGAAGGTGGTGGACACCGCCCAGTCCCGCGCCGGCGCGATGTCGACGAAGTGCACGGCGAGGGTGTCGCCCGGCTCCGCGCCCTCGACGTGGACCGGACCCGTGACGGGGTTGAGGTAGGGGAACTCGCACACCCTGCTCGGGAGGTCGTCCGCCCCCTTGACCCGGCCGCCGAAGCAGTCCTCGGTGAAGAGCTCCACGATCGTTCCGGGGCGCACCCGCAGCAGCGGCTCGCGGCCGCCGAAGGTGTAGGCGTACTGCTCGGGGGACGGGTGGAGCGTCACGACGTCGATGTCACTCATGCGTTTCCGGCCTCCTCGGCCGCGGAGTTCTCGTTGGGCAGTTCGGGACGGCGGCCCGCGAGCAGCAGGCCCACCAGCAGGACCACGCCGATCGCCAGCCAGAGGAAGCCGAGGCGCTGGGCGGCGACCTTGGCGTTGATCACCACGTAGGTGAGGATCGCGAAGCCGATCGCCGGTGCGACCAGGTGGCGCCACCAGTCCCGGCTGCCGCGGCGGACGACGTAGTGGACGACAACGGAGACATGGAGCACCAGGAAGGCCGTCATCGCACCGAAGTTGACCAGGGAGCCGAGCAGTGTGATGCCGTCCGAGCGGGAGTTCATGTACAGGCCCAGCCCCAGCGAGACCACCGCGACGAGGAAGGTCGCGTTGACCGGGACCCGGCGGCGGGCGTCGATCCTGGCGAGGAATCCGGGCAGTTGGCGGTCGCGGGCCATCGCGAAGAGCAGCCGGGAGGTGGCCGCCTGGGCGACCAGGGAGTTGGCGAAGCCCCAGGCGATGGCGGTGGCCAGGGCGCTCAGCGTCCCCAGCCAGGCGCCCCCGGCCACGCGGGCGGCGTCGTAGAACGCGGTGCCGTCCGGGTCGCCGTCGCTGACGAGCGTCTGCGGATGGGGCACGAGCATGGCCGCCACCCAGGTCTGCACGATGAACAGCACGCCGGCGAGCAGCAGCGCGGCGACCATCGACCGGCCGATCGCCTTGGCGGAGTCGCGGTTCTCCTCGGCCAGGGTCGAGATCCCGTCGAAGCCGAGGAAGCTGAGGACCGCGATCGACACCGCCCCGAAGACCAGGGACCACGAGAAGGTGTGGGCGTCGTAGAAGGCGTGGAAGCTGAAGCCGTTGCCCTTGCCCTGCGCGACCGCGACGACACCCACCACCAGGAAGATCGCCAGCACGACCAGTTCGGCGGCGAGCATGATCTTGTTGATCCTGGCCGTCATCTCGATGCCGAACCAGTTCACGACGGTGTTGAGCACCACGAAGCCGATCAGCCAGAGCCACACCGGCACCGAGGCGACCAGCGAGTTCATCGCGACGGCGGCGACCAGGTAGAGCAGCGCGGGCACCAGGATGTAGTCGAGCAGGATCATCCAGCCGGACAGGAAACCGAAGGGCGCGCCGATGCCCCGTCCCGCGTAGGAGTACACCGACCCGGCCATCGGGAAGGCCCGCGACATCTGCGCGTACGAGTGCGCGGTGAACATCATCGCCAGCATGCCGACGGCGTACGCGAGGGCGACCATGCCGCCCGCGCCCTGGAAGACGCCGCCGAAGATGCCGAACGGCGCGATCGGCACCATGAAGACCAGGCCGTAGACCACCAGGTCCCAGAAGCCGAGCGACCTCGCCAACTGCTGTGTGTAGCCGTATGTCTCGAGTCTTTCCCCACCCCGTGCGCTGTCGCTCACGTCGCCTCCCCGGCGGCCGCGGTCCCGTGACTGGCGGGGTGATCTTAGGGGGCGTGCCGGGGACAGGGGAACGCCTGCGACAGAAGGTTTCGGGCGACCGTGCGGTGCCGGCGGGACGAGCCGCGTCGGGGGCGATGTCAGTGCCCCGCCCTAGAGTCATGCGTATCGAGAGGGCCGTGCCTGCCTGACAGGCACTCAGGTCCTGTTTTCCAAGGCTTCCTTGCGCTCCGCACGAAGAAGGGTCAGCCATGCCCGCGACCACCGGATCCACCACCTACCTCGAACTCTCCGAGGAGGGCAGCGGCGCCCACAAGTACTACGAGGTGCGGCACTCGGGCACCGAGGTGACCATCACCTTCGGGCGGATCGGCGAACAGGGCCAGACGCGTTCGGCCGGCTACCCGACTGTGGAGAAGGCGTCGGCCGCCGCGGCGCGCAAGGTCGGCGAGAAGGTCCGCAAGGGGTACGCGCCGGCGGTGCGGGGCGTCCGTCAGCGACGCGCGGTCACCCGGCGCGAGATCACCAGCAGCCGTTCGACGGCGCGTCAGGCCCCCGTCCTGTGGCGCTTCTCCTCCGGAGCCCCGGCTTTCGGCATCTTCGTCGGCGAGGACCACGTCTGGATCGGCAATCAGCGCGGCGACGTCTTCACCCTCGCCCACGACGGGCAGGTGACCGGCCGCTTCGGCCTGCCCGACGGCGTGAAGTGCATCGTCGCCGACGACTTCTGGATCTACGCGGGCTGCGACGACGGCCGCGTCTACGACCTGAGCGGCAAGGTGCCGCACGTCGCCTACGAGATCGCCGAGGACGTCGACATCTACTGGCTCGACATCCACGACGGGGTCCTCGGGGTGTCCGACGCCCAGGGCGGTGTCACCACCGTCGACCACGAGGACGAGTTCCAGTGGCGGCGTTCGGGTGCGGGGGACAGCGCCTGGATGGTCCGCTGCGACGACCGGGGCGTCTTCCACGGCGACTCGCGCGGCGTGGCGATGTACGGAGCCCGCGACGGCGTGCCGCTCTGGTCGGTCGCCACCCAGGGCCCGGTGCTGTTCGGGTGGCAGGAGGCGGACGAGGTGTTCGCCGGTACCGCCCGCGGCTGGGTCCACCGGCTCGCCAAGGTCGACGGCGCCGAGCGCGCCCGGTACCGCTGCGACTCCGCCGTCTTCTCCTGCGCCACCTCGCCCGACGGCCGCTACGTCTTCGCCGGCGACAACACCTCGTCCATCTACTGCTTCGCCGCCGACGGCACGCGGCTGTGGAAGCTCGGTACCGGCTGCGGCTCGGCCTACTCCATGCAGTACCGCGACGAGCGTCTCTACATCGTCACCACGGACGGCTCGCTGGCCTGCATCGACGCGAGCGAGAGCGCGGTGCGCGAGGCGGAGGGCGGCCGGCTGCCGCGGACCGCGGACGTCAAGGCCACCGGATGGGAGCGGGTCACACCCGCGCGGGAGCTCGCCACGGTCCACGTCGCGCCGGCCGCCCCCGCGGACGGCATCATTGTCGAGTGTCTGGGGGAGGGCTCCCGCACCCGTATACGCGTGGTCTCGCCGGGCTACGACCCGTCCTGGCACGTGCAGTTCCCCAAGGACATCCGTGTCGTGGGCGCCCGCTACGTGGTCTCCGAGGTCCTGGCCTCCACGCGCGGCGGCTTCTACCGGGCCCGCGGGGACATCAAGCGCCTCCTGTGAACGGCCCTCCCGGGCCCGCGGCCGCCCGCGCGCGTCCGGCGAGGTCGTACGGCGTCACCTGCCAGGTTTCCTCCACAAATGTACATTTACATGGTGAACGACCGATTGGCACTGCTCTCCGCCGTCGAGAAGGGCATCACGGAAGGCGAGGTGCTCCGGCTCGCGATCCAGCAGGCGGTGGCCGGATTGGGCGGGCTGGGCGGAACGGTCCACCTGTGCGGGCCCATGTCCGCGCTGCGCCTGGTGTCGACCGTGGGGCTGTCCCCGGCCCTCGTGCGGCACTGGGAGATCATCGATCAGGACAGCGCGGCCGTACCGGCGCGCGTGCTGGACCGGGACGACGGGCTGTGGGCCCCGCACGGGGCCGCCGGGAGCGCGCAGCCGCCCGGAACGCGGGCGTGGCCCGGCACGGGTCTGGCGGCGGTGCCCCTGTCGGACGGGGAGATCCCGGTCGGATCGCTCACCGTCGTCACCGGTTCCGGTGGAGAGCCGACGCGGGAGCAGTGGGAGTTCTTGACGGCGGTGGCCGCGTGGACGCAGGAGCGCATGGGCCAGTCCCCGCCCCCCGCCCGCCCCCTCCACGAGGACCCCAGCGGCACCGGTCTGCGTCAGGCCCTCAAGGCCGTCGAGGTGGGCACCTGGGACTGGAACATCCGCACCGGCGACCTGGCCTGGGACGACGCCGCCATGGCCGTCTACGGCACCGACCCCGCCGACTTCGTGCCCCGGGTCGAGAGCTGGATGAAGGTGGTCCACCCCGACGACCTGCCGTGGACACTCGCCGCCGCCGAGAAGGCCATCCGCAACCGGGGGGTGTTCGAGGCCGAGTACCGCGTGCGGCGTCCGGACGGCGGTTACGCGTGGACCGAGACCCGCGCCAAGGTGGTGCTCGACGACACCGGCGAGCCCTACCGGATGATCGGCACGGCGTGGGAGAGCAGCGACTCCCGCTCTGCCCGTGCCGCGCTCAGCCGCGCCCTGCGGCACATGAGCGACGGCTTCCTGTCCGTGGACGACGACTGGCGCATCACCTTCGTCAACCTCATGGCGGAGACCATGCTGGGCTCCCCCGAGGAGGAGCTCTTCGACCGCGTGCTGTGGACGCTGCCGTCGTTGCGGCAGATACCCGGCCTGGAGGCGCGCTGCCGCGAGGCCGCCGCCAAGGCGGTGCCCACGAGCTTCGACGTGGGGCTGCCGGACCGGGGGGCCTGCTTCCATCTGCGGCTCGTGCCGGTCCCCGACGGCGTCACTCTGTACTTCACCGATGTCACCGACCGGCGGCGGCGCGAGGCCGAACGGGTCGCCTCCGAGCGGGCCTCCACCGAGCGCTCGGCCCGGATCGCCGAACTCACCGCGGCCCTCGCCGCGGCGACCACGTCGCGCGACGTGGTGGACGCGGTCGCCCAGCGGGTGCTGCCGCCGTTCGGCGCCTCCGGTCTGCTGGTGCAGGCGATCGAGGGCGACCGCGTCTACACCGTGGGCTCCGTCGGCTATCCACAGGCCTTCCTGGACGGCCTCGAGGGCCGTCCGCGGGCCGTGGAGGACCCGGGCTGGCAGTCGCTGTCCACCAGTGAGCCGCTGTTCGTCTCCTCCGCCGAGGAGTACGCGGAGCGGTACCCCACCATGGCCGACCGTCCGCGCATGATCGGGAAGCAGTCGTGGGCCTTCCTGCCGCTGATCGCCTCCGGTCTCACCTTCGGGATCTGCGTGGTCGCCTTCGACGGGCCCCGCCGCCTCACCGACGAGGAACGCACCCTGCTGAGCACCATCAGCGCCCTGGTGGCCCACGCCCTGGAACGCGCGCGGCTGTACGACGCCGAGCACACCCGGTCCCGGGAGCTGCAGAGCGCCCTGCTCCCCCAGCAGCTGCCCGCCCTGCAGTCGTGCTCGCTCGCCGCCCGCTACCTGCCGACGGAACAGGGCGCGGACGTCGGGGGCGACTGGTACGACGTCATCCCGCTGTCGGCCGGCCGGGTCGCGCTCGTGATCGGCGACGTGATGGGCCACGGCCTGTCCGAGGCCGTGACCATGGGCCGGCTGCGCACCGCCGTCCACACGCTCGCCGGCCTGGAACTGCCCCCCGACGAGATCATGAGCCACCTCAACGACATCGTCAGCGGCCTCGGCGAGGACTCCTACGCCACCTGCCTGTACGCGCTGTACGACTCCACCACCGGTTCGTGCAGCATCACCCGCGCCGGGCATCCGCCGCCGGCCGTCGTCCATCCGGACGGCACGGTCCACTTCCCCGAGGCGGCCCCGAATCCTCCGCTGGGCGCGGCGGAGCCGCCGTTCGAGACCGTCGAGATGGAGATCCCGCGGGAGAGCCTGCTGGTGCTCTTCACCGACGGGCTGGTCGAGTCGTCCGAGCGGGAGATCGACCAGGGCCTGTCGGACCTCGCGCACCTGCTGCGCAGCTCGGACGGCGAGGACCTGGACCGGCTCTGCGACACCGTCATCACCAATCTGCTGCCCGCCGGGCGCACCACCACCGACGACATCGCGCTCCTGATCGCCCGCATGCACGCCCTCCCCGCGGACCGGATGGCCTCCTGGCCGCTCCCCCAGGACCCGCAGGCGGCCGCGCTCGCCCGCGGGCTCGTCCGGGACCAGTTGTCGGACTGGGAGCTGGACGAGCTGACGCCGACGACGGAACTGCTGGCCAGCGAGCTGATCGGCAATGTCGTCCGGCACGCGAAGGGGCCGATGCGGCTGCGGCTGCTGCGGGACACCGAGCTGATCTGCGAGGTGGCCGACGGCAGCCTGACGATGCCCCGTATCCGGCATCCTTCCGAGACGGACGAGGGCGGCCGGGGGCTGCAGCTCGTCGCCTCGCTCTCCCAGCGCTGGGGCACCCGCTACACCTCGAACGGCAAGTGCATCTGGACGGCACAGCAGGTGCCCGGCAACGGCGCGCCCGTCCCGCCGCTGGAGGAATTCGACGTGGACGCCGTGCCGCCCCTCGCCTGAGTACCCGGGACCCCACAGAATGGACTCTGTACGCATATGTCCGTTACTGGCGAGGTGCGAGAGGTGGTGCCATGGAGGGAATCGCCGACATGGGCGGCACGGACGGCTGGGGCCGTGTCCGTCCGCCGCGCGGCGACGAACCGGTCTTCGCGGAACCCTGGCAGGGGCGCGCCTTCGCGCTGGGGATGGCCTCCATCCGGCTCGCCTGCGGCGGCCTCAACGCGGACGCCTTCCGCCACACGGTCGAGCGGCTGGACCGGGCGGCCTACCTGGACGACGGCTACTACGGGCGCTGGCTCAACGGCGCGGAGCTGATGCTCACCGAGACCGACTTCCTCGCGCCGGGCGCGATCGACGCCCGCGCCCGCAACCTGCTCGGCGAGCACACGGCCGAGCCGCCGGCGCCCGAGCACCCCAGGCCCGCGCCCGCACCGGCCCAGGACGGCTGGATGCGCGCCGTGGACAGCCCGCCCGCTTTCGCCGTCGGCGAGCGTGTCCGCGCCAAGGACATCTCGCCGCCCGGTCACACCCGGATGCCGGGCTATGTACGGGGGCACGCCGGCGTCGTCGAGGCGATCCAGCCCGCCGCCGTACTGCCGGACACCAATGCCCACTTCAAGGGCGAGCATCCGCAGCACGTCTACTCGGTGCGCTTCGACTCACGGGAGTTGTGGGGCACCGGGTCGGAACCCTTCGAGGTCACCGCCGAGTTGTACGAGAGCTACCTGGAGACACTTTCATGACCACCGCCGGACCGGGCGTGCGCCCGCCCGTGGCGCTGCGCGCCGAGGCCCTGGAGCAACTGCTCACCGAGCGGGGCCTGATCGACCCGAAGGTGATGGACGGGCTCATCACCGAGTACGAGACCACCGTCGGACCCCTGAACGGCGCCAAGGTCGTCGCGAGGGCGTGGACCGACGCGGAGTACCGGCGCCGGCTGCTCGACGACGGGACCGCCGCCATCGCGGAACTGGGCTTCACGGGGCCGCAGGGCGAGCACATCGTCGTCGTGGAGAACACCCCGGCCGTCCACAACGTCGTCGTGTGCACGCTGTGTTCGTGCTACCCGTGGCCGGTGCTCGGGCTGCCGCCGGGCTGGTACAAGGACCCGGCCTACCGCGCCCGCGTGGTCAAGGAGCCGCGCGCCGTACTGTCCGAGATGGGCCTGGACCTCGACGACGACGTGCGGATCGTCGTGCGCGACTCCACCAGCGAGGTGCGCTGGCTGGTGCTGCCCGAACGGCCGCCCGGCACCGAGCACCTGACCGAGGAGCAGCTCGTGCCGCTGGTCACCCGGGACGCCATGGTCGGCGTGGCCAAGGCGAGGACCCCGTGACCGCCCCGCTCGACACCGAGGGGCCGGCGGCCCCGCCGCGCTCCAACGGGGAGTTGATGTTCGCCGAGCCGTGGGAGAGCCGCGCCTTCGGCATGGCCGTCGCCCTCTACGAGGCCGGCGCGTTCACCTGGCCGCGGTTCCAGGCCGCGCTGATCACCCGGATCGCGGTCTGGGAGGCAGAACACGACCAGGACGGCGAGCCCTGGAACTACTACCAGCACTGGCTCGGCGCCCTGGAGGACGTGCTCGCCGGCCAGGGCACGGTGTCCGACGCCGAGGTCACCGCCCGCGTCCGGGCCCTGGACCGGCGTCCCGCGGGCCACGACCACCCGCACTGACCCTTGCCTCCGGGCCGGCGGCCGTGCTTGCCGCCGGCCCGAGGGCTCCAGGGGCTCGTCAGGAGCGGTAGGTGTTGCGGGTGTAGGCCAGGCTCAGCGGGGCCGTGTTGCCGAAGTACGCCGAGACCAGGTACGCCGGGTCCGGCGCGATGGAACCTCGCTGGAGGTCGCTGCCGTCGTTGGTGTCGTCCCAGCCCCACGGCGTGTGCGCCGCGTTGTCCTTGCCGTTGTCACCGGCGAAGGTGCCCCATGAGGCGTACGGCGGGTTGGTGTTGCGGCGCTCCCACAGGCCGCCCGCGCCGAAGATGTCGACGAGCTGGTAGCTCGCGGCCTGGTCGTTGCCGCTCCTGGGCACGGTGCCGCCGGTGCGGCTGGGGCGGTAGACGATGCCGTCGCCGCCCGCGAAGTCGACGCCGTCCCAGTTGTACATGCCGTGGCCGCGGGCCTCCTGGAACACCAGCGGGTGCTGCGCACCGTCGTACGCCTGCGTGAACAGGGTGCCGTCGACCGTCTCGCGGTTGCCGGTGAAGGGGCTGCCGGCCGGGACGTAGGAGTAGTAGTTGTCGTGGGCCTGGGTGACGGCCGCCTGAAGGCTGCCGTAGGTGCTGCCGTCCTTGCGGACGACCTCCAGCACGCCCTCCATGTCGTTCTCGTGGCCCGTCAGGTTGAGCGGGTAGTCCTTCCAGTCGCGGGGGTGGAAGAACGCGTACGTGATGAACCAGTGGGTGGAGGTCTCCACCACCGAGTAGTACGCGGTGCCGGTCAGCCGCTGGGTGTCGGCGTCGAGGTTCTCCCAGTTGTTACGGGTGTTCCAGTCGCCGTCGTAGTCGACGGGCGAGAGGTAGTCGGCGGTGTAGTACGCCGACGACGTGTCCTGGTAGTGGAGGGGGGCCCAGCGGTAGGCAAGGTCCGCGTCGGTCGGCACGGCGGCCCGCGCCGGGCCGGCCGCCACGAGGGAGGCGACGGAGAGGAAGAGCGTCATCGCAGCGGCGCCGAAGGCTCGCCAGGGCTTCATGGAGGGCTCCGAGTCAGGAGGAGGGACGCGCAACGAGGCGGCGTTACTCTCCTGGCACCCAATGACGCTTTGTACGTTGCCTGTTGGCCCGCGCGTTAACGTCGGCGGGACGATGTGGGCGGCGGCGGCCCGGCGCAGGGGACGTACCGTCAGATGTCCCCGTACGGCGGGCCGACCGGGTCGGCGGGAGGCCTGGGAGGCCTGGGAGGCCTCAGCCTTCCGCGGTGCCGCTTGCTTCCTCGCCGCCGCGGCCGCGTCCACCGCCCGCGGCCGTCCTGCGGCGCCGCACGGGCGCCTGGTCCACCGGGCCGAGGCGCCGCGCGCTCCACATGGCCAGCGGTTGCAGGGCCTGCACGAGCGTCCGGCCGTCGGGGGCGAGGCTGTAGCGGATCTGCACGGGAGTGCTGGGCACCACCGTGCGCTCGATGAGCCCCTCGGCCTCCAGCTCCTTCAGCCGCTGAGCGAGCAGGCGGTCGGAGATGCCGGTGACCATGGCCCGGTACTCGCCGAAGCGGCGGGCCCCGTGCGACGCGGCCTCCAGGATCCCGCCCGTCCAGCGGCGCCCGACCAGCTCCAGGGCGCCCTGCAGGTTCGGGCAACTGCTGTCGTCGATGCCGCGGACCTGGCGCGGCCGGGGTGACGGGGTACTCGCTTCCACTTACCCAAGATTAGCACCTAATACTTTCTTTGTTTCGGAGCGGCTGTCTGACCGACCGTGGACACATGGCCGGTCACGGACCCCCGCCTTCCCGGAGCGTGTACCGCTCAGGGGCGGAATCCGCTGATCAGAGGCCCTGGACGCCGCCTGCCGGCAGCCGATGCCGGCGGCGCGCACAGAACCGCCCTCCACCCCGGAAGAGACCATGGCAACCCTGCTCCACATCGACTCCTCCCTCCACGCCGGCACGGACTCCGCCTCCCGCACCGTGGCCCGGACGTTCCGCGACGCCTGGCAGGCCCAGCATCCCGACGGCACCGTGCTCTACCGCGACCTCGCCGCCGACCCGCTGCCCCACTTCGCTCTGCCCGCCTTCTCCGCGGCCCTGGTGGACGCCGATGCCCGCACCCCCGACCAGGCCGCGGCCTTCGCCGGGCGCCTGGCGCTGATCGAGGAACTGGAGCGCGCCGACGCGGTGCTCCTCGGCGCCCCGATGTACAACTTCACGATCCCCTCGACGCTCAAGAGCTGGATCGACCAGGTGCTCCTGGTCGGCCGCACCACCGGCGAGGACTCCACCGTCAAGGACCTCCCGGTCACCGTCGTCGCCAGCCGCGGCGGCTCCTACGCGCCGGGCACGCCCCGGGCCTCGTCCGAGTACGTGCAGAACTACCTGCGTTCCATCCTCGGCGAGTACATGGGCTTCGACGTCGACTTCATCGTCCCCGAGCTGACCGCGGCGGCGTCCAACCCGGCCATGAGCGAGCTCGTCCCTCTCGCCGAGGCGTCCTGGGCCAGGGCGCTGGAGGACGCCGCGGTCAAGGGCAAGGACATCGCGCTGCGCGTCGCCGCGAGCTGACGCCGCGGCGCGCAGGCGACGACGGCGCTCGCGTCCGGAACAGGATTCCGGACGCGAGCGCCGTCGTCGTGCTCAACGATCACGGGGCCGCAGCACACCGTCGGGGTCGTAGCGCCGCCGCAGTGCGGCCACGCGCGCACCCGTCTCCCCGGGGTAGGTACGGGCGAAGGTCTCCTCGTCGGGGTCGCTCTCGAAGTTGACGTAGGCACCGTCGGTGTGCGGAAGCAGCGGCTTCCACGCCGCCGACAGCGTCGCCCGGTCGCCGGGAGGAAAGGCCGTGGCGGTGACAAGGGTCCGCTGGTGACGGTGCGGGTAGGCCGTCGCGGCGGGGTCCATGTCGTTGACCGCGCCGCCCAGCGACCGCATCTGGATCAGCACGGGCTCCGGGGCGGTGACCGCCGCGACCAGACCGCGTGCGGCTTCCGGCGTCATCCGCGTGAGCAGGCCGTTGGTGGTGACCACGGGCATCTGACCGCTGTGTCCGTGCAGTTGGGCGGTGGAGAGCAACTGCGGGTACGGGAGGACGTAGGCCTGCTGCAGAACGGTGTCGCCCAGGCCGGCAAGCGGTTCCAGCGCGCGCCGGACGACGGACTCGCTGTCGGAGGCCACGATCGCGGTGACGGAGGCGACCGCGAAGGACCCCTGGCCGGAGAGGTTCACCGCGGTGGACAGCTCCCGGGGCGCCGCGGCCATCATGGCTGCCCAGCGGCGCAAGGCCGTACCGGCGGGGTCCACCACGACGGTCGCCTCGGCATAGCCGATCCTGCCGAGCTCGACCGCCTCGATCTCGAAGGCGGTCGCGATCGCCGTGCCCGCTCCGGCCCCGCGCATGACCCACAGCAGATCGGGCTCGTGCTCGGCGTCGGCGCGGACCACTGAGCCGTCGGCGAGCACCACCTCGACGGCGCGCACGTGGTCGATGGTCAGCCCGTACGAGCGCACCAGCCAGCCGATGCCCCCGCCGGTGGCCAGCCCGCCCACGCCGACGTTGCCGTGGTCGCCGGAGCTGATGGCGAGCCCGTGCGGGGCCAGTGCCCGGGCGACCTCGGCCCAGCGGGCACCGGCCTCCACCCGCACCAGGCGCGCCCCGCGGTCGAGGACCCGTACGCCGCGCATCGTGCTCAGGTCGACGACCAGTCCCCCGTCGTTGGTCGCGGCGCCCGACAGCCCGTGACCGCCGCTGCGGACCGCCACGTGCAGCCGCTGGTCGGCGGCGAAGGCCAGGGCGCGCGCCACGTCGCGCGGGGACTCCGGCAGCGCGACCAGGGCCGGGCTGCCGGTCCGGGTGTACGTCGACCGGAGCGCGCCGTAGCGGCGGTCCCCCGGCGCGACGAGTTTGCCCGCGAGTCCGGCGGGCAGCGGGTGCGGGACGGCGTTCATCGGGCGCTCCGCAGGCGTGCGACACGCTCGCGGACCGCCGGGACGACCTCTTCGGCGAACACGGCGAGCTGCTTGTCCGGTTCGGCGGCCGGCCAGAAGACGAAGGTGTCGAACCCGAGGCCGACGGCCCATTCGCTCAGGGTGTCCGCCCAGTGCCCGGCATCGCCGGTGAGCCCGGGCAGCCCGCGCCGGTCGCCGATCGTCCCGATGACGTTGTAGACGCGGCGGATCGACGCCGGGGCGCGCCCCGCCGCCTCGGCCGCCTCGTCGATGAGCCGCTGCGCGCCGGGCACCCGCTCGGGCGGCACGTAGATGTTCAGCGGGGAGATCCAGCCGTCGGCGGCACGGCCGGTCAGGGCGAGCATCCTCGGCTTCTGCGCGCCGAGCCACACACCGACCGGCGCGGGGGGCACCGGTCCGGCCCGGTAGCCCTCGACGGTGTGGTGCGCGTCGCGCAGCCGCACCGGCCCGCCGTCGAGGGCGCCGCGCAGCAGGCCCAGCGCCCCCTCGGTGAAGTCGACCATCGCCGCGCCGCTGCGGGGCAGGCCGCCCATGGAGGCGATGGCCTCAGGGAAGGCTCCGCCGCCGACACCGAGCTGGACCCGTCCGCCGGTGAGCACGCCCAGCGACGCGGCGGCCTTCGCCAGCATGGTCGGTGGTCGCAGTTGGAGATCCGCGACGTCGGTGAGGAACGAGATCCGGCGGGTCGTCCCGGAGAGGTGCCCGATCAGGGTCCAGGCGTCGAGATGGCCGGGCTGATACGGGTGGTCCTGGACGGCGAGATAGTCCAGGCCGCGCGCCTCGGCTTCGTGCGCGAGCGCCCTGGTGCCGGGCAGCATGTCGACGTCGGGGTCGAGGCTGAGCCCGAACGAGAGGGGGTGTCCGTAGTCATTCATGCCTCCACGCTGCGCACCGCGCCCCGCGGCACAAAGTCGAAGGTGAGTTACTTATCCGAAGTAAGTGGCCGCGCGGGCGGAGGCAGGCGCGTCGCTCGCTTCGCGGGCCGGGCGCGGTGCTGGGAAAATCGTCGGAAAGACCTGTTCCGGGCGGGAGCCCGGACCGGCACCACCCCCACCCGGAGCGACCCCGCCGGGTCGCCGGGGACCGGCGACGGGACACCGAGCTGTGGACCAGTTACTGGCCAAGATCCTCCAGGCGCACGGCGGCAGTGACCGCTACGCGCGGTTCTCCCAGATCCGCGCGACAATCGTCACCGGCGGCGGGCTGTGGGCGATCAAAGGGGTGCCGCAGGATCCCGACCCTCGGGAGATGACCGTCCGGCTCCACGAGGAATGGGCGTCGGTGCGGCCCTTCGGGGCGCCCGACCAGCGGACCGCGTTCACCCCCGGCCGCGTCGCGATCGAGCGTACGGACGGGACCGTGGTCGCGGAGCGCCCGGACCCGCGCGCGTCCTTCGCGGGACACGAACTCGCCACGCCCTGGGACGGCCTGCAGAGGGCCTACTTCAACGGCTACGCGATGTGGACCTACCTGACGACCCCCTTCCTGCTCGCCATGCCGGGGGTGACGGTCACCCCCCTCCCGGACCTGCACGAGAACGGCGAACAGTGGCACGGGCTGCGGGCCGCCTTCCCCGAGGACATCGCCAGTCACAGCCGCGAGCAGGAGTTCTGGTTCGGGGACGACCTGCTGCTGCGTCGCCACGACTACCGCGTCGACGTGGCGGGCGGGTTCCCCGCGGTCCAGTACGTCCACCACTACATCGAGGCCCAGGGACTGCGCATGCCCTCGAAGCGCCGTGCCTACCGCTGCGGCGACGACGGCAGGCCCCTGCCGGACGAGTTGATGGTCGCGATCGACATCAGCGACCTGCACTACAGCTGAGGCGGATGGCACTACGTCCCCGGATAGTGCTCCTCGGCCCAGCGGCTCAGCGCGGTGAGGGCGGGACGCAGCGCGGCGCCCGCATCGGTCACCTCGTAGCGGACCCGCAGCGGGGGCCCGGGGTCGACGTCCCTGACGACGAGTCCCGCCTCCACCAGCTCGGTCAGCCGCTCGGAGAGCATGCGCTCGCTGATCCCGGGGACCGCGCGGCGCAGTTGGGCGAAGTAGGTCGGCGACCCGGTCAGCACGGCCAGGACGAGGCCGGTCCAGCGCTTGCCGAGCAGCCCGAAGACGCGTGCCAGGGTGGCGTCCACTTCACGGTACGGCTCCTCGGGTTCGGCCGGTCCCGGCCCCCCGCTCATCCCGGTACCGGGAATACCGGGGGCGGGAGTGCGCGAGCCGCGGCCGGCAGCAGGGCGACGTCCCTCATGCGACCGGATCGCCAGGGACTGGGACCTGGGCGGGAGAAACGGGCGACCACGAGCCGAAGACCGCGGCCTGGCCGTGCCGTTGGCCGTCGGCGTCCACGAGGTTCCACATGCAGACGTCCTCGATCCAGAAGCTGCTGCCGTCCTTGGCCAGCCGCAGACCCCGGTAACCGTCGGCCCAACCGCGGTCGTTGACGGCCGCGAGGAGTGCCTCCCGGTCCTCCTGGCCGCCGGGACCGGCCGACAGACGCGAGGGCAGGCCGACGAATTCCTCCCAGGAGTAGCCGAAGCACTCCTGCGCCGTGCGGTTGGCGTAGACGAACCGCGGGTCGGCGGAGGTGTCGTGCACGAGCAGCCCGAACGGCGCGTCCTCGTACAGCCATGCCGCGGCCTCGTCCTCCGAGGACCAGACCGGCGGGCACAGTCCCACCCCCACCAGGCTGCGGTGGCTGTCCAGGAGCAGGGACGCGAACCGGGAACTCCGCACCGCGTCGGTGGACACCGGCGCGGCCGCGGGCGAAGGTGCCGGTGCGCGCCCGGGCAGGTCGTTCCCCGCGCTGCTGTTCGGCTCGGTCACGGACATCCTCCACTGGATCGGCGGCACGGCACGGGCACGTGGTCGTGACGCGGCCCGCAGTGATTCTAGGTCGCCGGATCCGGGGGCGAGCAGGCGTGCGAGGGGTGGACGGACCTCGCCTCGCCCCTGCCGGGTACCGGCCGCTCCGCGTTCACGTCGTCGCATCCGGGCCGTCATCCGCGTCGCCACGAGGGCAGCGGTGGCAGGTGACGGAGCGCCAAGACGTGGCATGGACCCCCCATCCCGTTAACCGGGGATTCTTGGGAAAAGCGGAGGTGATAGATGTACTGGGCCGGTATTCGCGTGATCGGCCGCTTTTCCACAAAGCTCGATACGGAGATGAAGACGCAATGTTCCAGCGCATCATGGTCGCCATCGACCCCACCCCCGCCCGCCACTCCGCCCTGCGCATGGCCCACGGTCTCGCGCGGCTCTCCGGCGCCCAGGTCCACGTCGTGCACGTCGCCACCTCCGCCGTCACGTACAACACGGTCCTGCCGCTGGAGGACGACGACGAGGCCAAGGCGATCCTGGCCGAGGCGCTCGCCGGGTTCCGCGAGGACGGCATCGAGGCCGACGGCGCGCTCGCGACCGGCCTGGTCCAGCAGGTCCCCGACACCATCGCCGAGGAGGCCGAGAAGTTCGGGGCCGACCTGCTGGTGCTCAGCCCGCACCACCGCAACTCCCTGGCGGCGCTGTTCAACCCCCGTGTCAGCGACGCGATCGCGCACCGCGTCGACATAGCCGTGCTCCTCGCCCCCGAGGACGCCGAGGCCGACGCCGGCTGATCGTGCGACGCACGGGCCGGTCGGTGAACCAGCCGTGAAGGCAGCAGGCCCGGTCCCGCACACGGGACCGGGCCGCTCCTCCTCCCGCGGTCACACAGGCCGCTCGTGCTCGGGGCGCGACCCGAGCCAGGCGTACAGCGCGGACCCGAGGACGAACAGCGCCGCGGCCGTGGTCCACGCACCGGTGACCGGCCCCGGCTGCAGCGGCCAGGCCCACACCACCCTGGTGCCGCCCGGTTCCCTCGGCGCCCCGGCGAGATAGACGGCGCTCAGGTACACGGTGGTCGGCAGCCAGCTCAGCCGTGCCCCGAGCAGCGCCGCGCCCGCGGCGCAGATCCCCGTGGCCCCCAGCACATTGCGCACCGCCGCGGACCACCCGAAGTCCGGGGAGTGGCCGGGCAGGGCGAGGGCCAGCAGCGCGGCCGCGCACGCGGTGAGCGTGACCAGGTGGACCAGCCGCCGGGGCCACCAGGCGCGTACCGCGGTCCGGTCGAGGTCGTCGCTGTACGCGTGCAGACCGGTCCCGATCGCCCCCGCCGCGAGCAGCGGGGCCAGTACCACCACCGGCACCAGCGCGTTCGCGCCGAGGGACGGCAGGTCGAGGAGCCGGCGCGCCGACCAGTAGGTCACGGCGGCGGTCCCGATCAGCGCGGCGACACCCGCGGGCAGCGCACGGGAGCGCAGGTAGAGGACGGGCCCGCGGTGGGCGAGCCGCGGCATCACGGTGCTCACGGAACCGGTACCGCCTTCAGGTCGCACCGGTCGGCGCCGAGGTAGCGGGTGAGGTACGCGCGTCCCTCGGCGGCATCCATCGCCCGCAGGTGACGCAGCACCGTCCTGGCCCCCTCCCCGTTCATGTCGTCGAAGCCCGGTTGCGGCGCGAGCCACTGCACCACGGCACCGTCCACGTCGTAGGCACGGCTCGCGGCTGCCGCGGCAGCGGCGTCGTCGCCACCGGTGTCGGCGGGGCAGTCCCTGACGAAGAGGTTCGCGACCGCGTTGTGGGCGTAGCGGGCCGGGTCCCGCAATGCGCCGTGGCGCATCTCGTCCCCGAGGTCCGCCAGCCGGGCGTCGTGCGGCCCGAGCGGCGCCGGCCCTTCGACCCAGCGGGTGGGAGCACCCGGCACCCCGCGCAGTTGGCCGCGGGCTCCGGCCAGCGCCCGTGAGACGGCGGCGAGTGCCCTGCTGTCGGCGGCGCTGACGCACACCTTCGGGACCTCGGTGTCGCACACCGGACGGGCGGCGCCCGGATCGGGCCGCCACAGTCCGTCGCCCGTCCGCGCGACGGGCACCGCGGCGGCGACCGCGAGCGCCAGGGGGATCACCGCGGTGGCGCGGCGCCGTGCGGCCAGGGCGAGCAGCGCGGCCGCCGCGAGTCCCGCGGTCCACACCGCGCTCGCGGGACCGAACCACCACTGAGGCCGGTCCCACGCGAAGGTGTGCTCCTGGACAGGGCCGAGCCAGCGCGCGTCCCCGGTCAGGTACGACGGGAGGCCGAGCACGACGTAGGTGATGACGGCGACGAGCAGCGGCAGGAGACGCCACGAGGCCAGGCGCCCGACGACGAAGCCGAGCAGCCCGATCGCGCCGAGCGCGACCGCGTCGGCGAGCAGGAGTGTGCCGAACGGATGCCCGTACCCGGCGAACGGCAAGGTGGCGAGCAGGCTGACCACCGCGGCCAGGAGGTACCCGGCGACCGGCCACACGACCGCGGGGGCGGCGGCGAGCAGCGTCCTGCGCAGTGCGGGGCGGGGCGTGGTCGCCAGCAGGTCCCGCAGGGCCGGCCGGCGATCCCGGCTGCCCTGACGGCAGCCGGCCGCCGCGGCCAGCGGGCCGCCCAGCAGCAGGCCCGCGATCCGCAGCAGGTCGGTGGTGTCCGTCCACCGGCTCTGCCAGGCGGGCGCCTTGGCGAACATCGCGATGCAGACGACGGCCGCGATCACCGCCCCGGTGGCCGGCCCGATCCCGCGGATCAGCTCGGTGCGCAGGACGCGTCCCGACCGGGGGCGCGGCCGCGCCGGTCCGCCGGACGTTCCCTGCGCACCGGAACTCCCGGTCCGCATGTCGACGGCGCTCATCGCTGCCCCCCGGTGGCCAGACCCGCGCGGTGGGCGCGCAGTGCGGCGGCGTAGCCGCGTTCGACCGGACTGACGTCACCCTGCCCGTCGCCGTCGCTCTCTCCCAGGCGGATGAGTTCGGCGGTGGTACCCCGATAGGTGACACGGCCCGACTCCAGGAGGGTCACCTCGGAGCAGGCGGCGGCGACGTCCTCGACAAGGTGGGTCGACACGACCACCGTCGACGTCGCACCCAGCTCCCGCAGAAGCGAGCGGAACTCCACGCGCTGCTCCGGGTCGAGGCCCGCCGTCGGCTCGTCGAGGAGCAGCAGCCGGGGCTCGTTCACGATCGCCTGAGCGACGCCGACCCGCCGGACCATGCCGCCGGACAGCGTCTTCACCTTCGCGTCGATCCGGTCGGACAGCCCCACCCGGTCGACCGCCCGCGCCACGGCCCGCGGCACGTCCGCCGCGGGCATCTCCTTAAGCCAGGCCACGTACGCCACGAACTCGCGCACGGTGAAACCCGGGTAGTAGCCGAACTCCTGCGGCAGATAGCCGAGGCTGCGCCGGATCTCCGCGCGTTCCCGGTGCGCGGACAGATCACGCCCGAGCAGTTCCACCCGGCCGGCCGCCGGGGCGGCCACCGTCGCCAGCACGCGGATCAGCGAGGTCTTGCCCGCGCCGTTGGGTCCCAGCAGGCCGTGCACACCGGGCCGCAGACTGAGGTCGACCGCGTCGAGCGCGATCCTCTTGCGGTGACGGACCGTCAGTCCGGTCACCTCCACGCCCGTGCCGGTCGCTCTCATGTCGTTCCCCTCGATGGTTCCGTTCGCGTTCACATGTGCCCCCGTCGGCCTGAATGGGCGACGTCGAAGGAGCGCCGGCGCAGGACGAGCAGTCCCGCGCACACGGCGGCTCCGGCCGCCCAGCCGCTCTGGGCGGCAGGGGCGGACAGCAGTGTCAGATGGTGTGCCAGCGCGTCGGCCGACACGGTGAGGCCCCGGGACAACCGGAGTACGGGCGTGAGCACCGCCAGCGCCCAGCCGGCCGAGACGATCCCGGCGGCCGTCCGGCCGTCCAGGAACGAGCCGAGGGCAGGGACCGCCAGCGTCAGCGCGAAACCCGGCAGCAGCCACGCCGCGGCTCCCGGACCCGGCGCCCCGGAGGGCAGCAGCGCCCCGGCCAGGGTCAGCGCGGGCATGCTGACGGCCAGCACGACCGCGGTCCTGGTCAGCAGCAGACGCAGCCCGCCGCCGGGAGTGGAGGCGTTGATCTCGTGCATCGGGTCCGCGTGCCGCCCGTACGACAGCGCCACCCCCGCCACCGGCAGGAAGGGAGCCAGTGCCAGCAGCAGCGGACGGCTCACGTCGGACGCGCCCCCGAGAGCCAGCCCGAACGCGACCGCGATCACCAGCAGCAGCGCCACGGTCCAGGGCCCGCGCAGAGCCGGTCCCCCGGCCCTGACCAGGCGGGCGACCGGGCCGGGACGCGGCGCCCCCGCCGCCGCCACCGTCGGCGCCGCCACCGTCGGCGCTCCGGCCTCCGACCGCGCGGCGACGCGGGGACCGGCGGCTTCCGCGGGCTGCCGCCCCGCCGTCACGGACCGTACGTCGGCCAGGACGGCCGTCAGCACCGGACCGGCCGGTCCGGACCGTACGGCGGCCGACACCAGGCCGGCACACGCCTCGCAGACCTCGACGTGCTTCTCCACCGACCAGGCGTCGGAGTCCGGGACGGCCCCGGAGGCGTACCGGGCGGCGAGCGCACCGCTCACGTGCCATGCGTTCATGCCGTTCCCTCCAGTCCGCCCAGCGGGCCGATGTCGCCCAGCAGCAGCCGCAGCTCCCTGCGGGCCCGCATGGCGCGGGTCTTGACCGTGCCTTCCGGGATGCCGAGCAGTCGTGCGGTCTCCCGGGTGGTGAGCCCGTCCACGACGGTGGCGCGCAGGACGGCGCGCAGCTCAGGGGAGATGCGGTCGAGTGCCGCGCCGACGTCGCCGAACTCCAGGCCCGAGAGCACGTGCTCCTCGGCGGAGGGGGTGACGCCGGGCAGCTGGTGCGGTACGCGCTCCGAGCGCGCCCGCGCCCGCTCGGCGTCCACCAGACGCCGGGCCGCGATCACCCACAGCCAGCCGCCCGCCGGGCCGCCGTGATGGGTCGCCGCCGACTGCCACACGCTCACGAATGTGTCCTGCAGCACATCACGCGCGGTCTCGGGGTCGGGGCACCGCCGGAGCAGCCGTGCGTACAGCCATCCGGCGTGCCGCTCGAACAGCTCGGCCAGTGCCCCCTCGTCGCCGGCGGCCACGGCGCGCAGCAGCGCGGCGTCGTCCTGATGGGCCCCTGGGGGGCGGAAAACTCTCACGTTCCCTCTGTCGCTCCGCCGCGCGCCAACGGTTCACGGCGGGGCCGGCGGGCCGCGGTGCGCGGGGCGGCGGCCGGTCTGCCGGCTCCCATCCTCGCAAAGGACCGGTCGGCGAAGGGGCGGGAAAGCGCACAAATCGAACGATGTCCGAATGGGGGGCGAGGTCCGGACCGGGGCGTGGGTGACAACGATGTCAGGACTGCCGCCGCCCGCCGGAGCACCGGTGCCGCCACCCCCGCCGCGCCCCGGTCGGCGGGGGCGGCGGCACCGGTGTTCCCGCGGGCGCGGGAGGAAGCGCCGTCAGCAGTCCTTCTCGCGCAGCGAGTGCAGGTAGGCGCTCGACCGGCGGGCGAAGGACAGGGAGTCCGCCGGGAAGTCGTGCTCGGTCTGCCAGTGGTGGGACTGCCGGCCGCCGTGGGTGCGCGTGACGGCCGAGATGAAACGCTCGTAGTCGATGTCGCCGTCGCCGACGTCGACCATGTCGTAGCCGTCGCTCGCGGCGTCGTTGCGCTCCCCGTCCTTGACGTGGAAGAGGGGGTAGCGGTCCGGCTGCCGCAGGACGTAGCGCAGCGGGTCGAAGGGGGCGGGGGTGCCGTCGACGCGCCGGGAGAAGCGGTGCTGCCCGACGAACGCCCAGTAGATGTCCATCTCCAGGTACACCAGGCGCGGATCGGTCTCGGCGAGGAGCACGTCGTACAGCCGCACGTCGGGGCGGTCGGTGGCGAAGGAGAACTCCTCGGCGTGGTTGTGCTGGTAGAACTTCATGCCGCGGGCCTTGGCGGCGGCGCCGAAGACGTTGAACTCCTCGGCGCAGCGCTTCCATCCGTCGACGGTGCTGCCGTAGCGCCAGGGGCCGGAGGCCGTGCCGATGTGCTTCAGGCCCAGGGCCTCGGCCTCGTCGAGGACCTTGGTGAGGTTCTGGGCGAAGGTGTAGGCGCCGGGGTTGCCGTCGTCGTAGTAGCCGACGTGGCTGCCGATGGCCGTGAGCCCGTGGTCCCGGGCGAGCCCGCGCAGCTGGGCGAGGGTGATGGCACCGGCGGAGCCCTGGGTGTAGCCGGCGTACTCGACCTCGTCGTAGCCGTACTTCGCGAGTTCGGCGAAGACCGGGGCGAAGCCGAGGGTGGAGACCTTGTCGCGCAGCGAGTAGAGCTGGATGCCGAGGCGGCCGGGGGGCAGTACGGGACGTCCGTGGCCGCCCTTGCCGTGGTCCTTGTCCTTGTGGTGGTCCTTGTGGTGGTCCTTGCCGTGGGCGGCGGCGGTGGGGGTGGTGGCGCCGAGGAGGGCTGCCGCGGTGGCGCCGGCGGCCACACCGAGCATGCGGCGCCTGCTGGGCCCGCTGAGCCTGCTGCTGAGCTCCGGGTCGGGGGTGCCGCTTGTACGACTATTGCCGCGCATTGTGGATAACTCCCTGTTGTCGGTGGCGTGTGGTTCAGTGAAGTCCTGCGAGGCGCAGGAGCAGGGACTTCACATCGGTGGCCGCGACGCGACCGCTGAGGGCACGGGGGACGGAGCAGAGGATGAGGGGACCTTCGTCGTCGCTCGCCGGGAGGCGGCCATGGCTGCCGCGAATAGGCGAGGGATCGAGCGGTACGACCGCCATGCGGTAGCGCATGCCGAGCTTCTTGCGGGCGAGCGCCGTCGCCGCCTTGACGCGGACATAGGGGTCGGCGGGATCCATGAACAGCTCGACGGGGTCGTAGCCGGGCTTGCGGTGGATCTCGACGAGCTGCGCGAAGTCGGGCGCCCGGTCGTCGTCGAGCCAGTAGTAGTACGTGAACCACGCGTCGGGTTCGGCGACGGCGACGAGTTCGCCGGAGCGGTGGTGGTCGAGGCCGTGGCGCTTCTTGCCCTCGTCGTCGAGGAGTTCGGCGATGCCGGGCAGGTCGGCCAGGGCCGCGCGGGTGGCTTCCAGGTCCTCGGGGCGCCGCACGTACACATGGGCGATCTGGTGGTCGGCGACCGCGAAGGCGCGGGAGGCCATCGGGTCGAGGTACTCCATCCCGTCCTGGGTGTGGACCTCGAGCAGACCGGCGCGGCGCAGTGCCCGGTTGATGTCGACCGGACGGCTCACCGGCGTGATGCCGTACTCGGACAGGACGACCACGGTCCGGCCTTCGCGCCGGGCGTCGTCGAGGAGCGGGGCCAACACCGTGTCCAGGTCGGTGGCGGCCCGGCGGGAGCGCGGGTCGTCCGGGCCGTAGCGCTGGAGGTCGTAGTCGAGGTGCGGGAGGTAGCAGAGGGCGAGGTCGGGAGTGCGGGTGCGCAGGATGTGCCGGGTGGCGTCGATGATCCAGCGGCTGGAGACGATGTCGGCGCCCGGGCCCCAGAAGCGGAAGAGGGGGAAGGTGCCGAACTCCCTGGTGAGTTCGTCGTGGAGGCCCGGCGGGCGGGTGTAGCAGTCGGGTTCCTTGCGGCCGTCGGCGTAGTAGACGGGGCGCGGGGTGACCGTGATGTCGGTGTCGGCGCCCATCGCGTACCACCAGCAGATATTGGCGACGGTGTAGCCAGGGTGGGCGCGGCGGGCGGCGTCCCACAGCTTGTCGCCGGCGACCAGGCCGTTGTGCTGGCGCCACAGCAGCACGTCGCCGAGTTCGCGGAAGTACCAGCCGTTGCCGACGATGCCGTGTTCGGAGGGAGGTGAGCCGGTGAGGAAGGTGGACTGCGCGGCGCAGGTGACGGCCGGCAGCACGGTGCCGAGCGGGGCCCGGGAGCCGCCGTCGGCGAATCGCGCCAGGTGCGGCATGTGCTCCAGCAGCCGCGGTGTGAGGCCGACGACGTCCAGGACGAGGAGCGGGGTCGGCCCGGCGGTCGCGTTCATGGCAGTTCCTTGAGGCCGAGGTCGTGCAGGAGGTCGCGGGCGAGGCCGAGTTCGGCGGCGATCCCGTCGGCGAGCTGGGCGCGGGTGCGCGGCCGCAGTTCGGCGGGGAGCGCCTGCCAGGTGTAGGTCTCGACCTCCAGGTGGTGGGTGAGCGGTACGGGACCCCCGACGAGGCGGCCGAGGGCGTCCTTCAGAACGCCGAGGGTGGAGGTGAGGGGTGGTGCCGGTGGTGCGTGCAGGGGCACGTGGAAGTGCGAGCGCCACGGTGCGCCGGTGGGGAGGGCGTCCGGGGTGAGGGCCTCGTGGAGGTCGTCGGTGCTGAGGAGGCCGTCGGCGGTGCGGGTGCGTGTCTGGTGCAGGAAGCGGGGTTCGGCGAAGGCGGCGAGTGCGTCGCGCACGCCGGGGAGTTCGGGGTGTTCGGCGTGCAGTGCGGCGGAGAGCTGGACCTTGGGAATGGCGATGCCGGCGGCGGTGAGTGCGTTCAGTGCCGCGACGGGTTCTTCGAAGGAGGTGGCGAGATGGCAGGTGTCGACGCAGATGCCGATGCGGGGCTGTGCGAGGTCCGTGAGAGGGCCGATCGCGTCGGCGGTGGTCTCGATGGTGCAGCCCGGCTCGGGTTCCAGGGCGATCCTGATGGATTTCCCGGTGAGTTCGGCGAGCGCGTCGAGACGCTGGGCGAGGGTGGTGAGGGCGGCGCGGGCGGTCGCGGCGGCGCGCTCGTCGAAGAGGGTGCGCCAGGCGAGCGGGAGGGTGGAGACGGAACCCTCGGTGACGTCGTCCGGGAGCAGGGCGGCGAGCAGGTCGGCCAGGACGCTGGTGTAGGCGAGGCGCTCGGGTTCGGTCCAGTCCGGCCGGTAGACCCGGTACTTCACCTCCTGGGCGCCGAACCCCTCGTACGGGAAGCCGTTGAGGGTGACGACCTCGAGACCCCGGCTCTCCAGGGCGGCGCGCAGTCCGCGCAGCGACGCCGGATCGGTGTGCAGGGCGCGCGCGGCGTCCTTGGCGAGCCACAGGCCGATGCCGAGGCGGTCGCGGCCGAGGCGCTTGCGCACGGGTTCGCAGTGGTCGCGGAGCTGGGCGAGGACGCCGTCGAGCGTCTCGGCGGGGTGCACATTGGTGCAGTAGGACAGGTGGACGACGGAACCGTCCGGGTGGCGGAAGCGCATGGTGGCCGTCCCCTCATTCCCCGCCGCGGAGCAGGGAGTTGCCCTCGTGCAGGTCCCCGGTGGCGGGGGCGTCCAGATGGAGCCTGCCGCTGCGGCCGTAGAAGGCCACCGGATTGCGCCACAGGACCTGGTCGACGTCGTCCTCCCCGAAGCCGGCCGCGAGCATGGCGTCGGCGGTGCGGCGGGTCTTGAGGGGGTCGCTCTTTCCCCAGTCGGCCGCGGAGTTGACGAGCACCTTCTCCGTGCCGTGGGCCTTCAGCACGGCGACCATGCGGTCCTCGTCCATCTTGGTGTCGGGGTAGACGGAGAACCCGAGCCAGCAGCCGCTGTCGGCGGCCTCCTTGACGGTGGTCTCGTTGAGGTGGTCCAGGAGGACGTGCTCGGGGTCGAGCGAGGACTCGCGGACGACGTCGATGGTGCGTCGCATCCCGGCGAGCTTGTCGCGGTGCGGGGTGTGCACGAGCGCGGGCAGTCCGTGGTCCGCGGCGAGCTGGAGCTGGGCGGCCAGTGCCGTGTCCTCCGCCGGGGTCATGGAGTCGTAGCCGATCTCCCCGACGGCGACGACGTTGTCCTTGACGAGGTAGCGGGGCAGGGCGTCCAGGACGGGGGTGCAGCGCGGGTCGTTGGCCTCCTTGGGGTTCAGGGCGATGGTGCAGTGGTGGGCGATGCCGTACTGCGCGGCCCTGAAGGGTTCCCAGCCGAGGAGGGAGTCGAAGTAGTCGAAGAAGGACTCGGGCGAGGTACGGGGCTGTCCGAGCCAGAAGGAGGGTTCGACCAGGGCGCGGACACCGGCGTCGTACATGGCCTGGTAGTCGTCCGTGGTGCGGGAGGTCATGTGGATGTGGGGGTCGAAGATGCGCATCAGGACTCCTCCGTGGGGGACGTCAGGGCGAGGAGGCGGTGCAGGTCGGCGGGGACGGGCCGGCCGGCGGCGGTGCGCTCGGCGGCGTAGTCGCCGAGCATGCGGGCCAGTTCGGCGTCGCCTCTGGCGCGTTCCGCGAGCCGGTCGGCCGCGTCCACGGGCACCCCGGTGAACAGGCACTTCAGGAGGGCCTGACGCCAGGCGGGCGGGTCGAGGTGCTCGGCGGCGTAGGGGCCGACGGCAGCGGCGACCAGCCGGGTGTCGTTGGTGCGCAGCGCGTCCTGGACGAGGGGCAGTCCGTCCGCGGGGGCGGGTGCCAGGTGGGGCAGCGCCAGGAGGACCGCACGCCGTTCCGCGGCGGCGCCCTGCTGGTACAGCCGGGTCAGGGTCCGGGCGTCGGGGCGTGCCTCGCGCAGCAGGAGGACGCGCACGGCGTCGGCCTGGTCCTGGCCGCAGTGGCGGCCGGCGGAGGCGAAGCGCAGTTCCCAGGGGGCCGCGGTGCGCCTAGGGCCGGGGGCGTCCCGGGACGTGGCGGCACTGAGTGCGGCGTCGGCGAGGGCCGTGTCGAGCCAGGTCCGGGCGTCGTCGTCGAGCCGGTTGCGGAGGTTCTCGCGGGTGGGTGCGGTCATGCCGTTGCTCCGATCGTGGGGGCGTGGGAGCGCAGGAAGTCGAGGGAGGTGCGCGCGAGTTCGGGCCCCGCGTGGGAGTGGCGGGGCAGTTCGACCACGGTCAGGCCCTGGTAGCCGGTGGCGGCGAGGGCTTGCAGGACGGGCGGGAAGTCGATCTCGCCGTCACCGAAGGGGAGGTGTTCGTGGACGCCGCGGCGCATGTCCTCGATCTGGACGTGCCGCAGCCAGGGTGCGGCCTGTGTCACGCAGTCGGCCGGGGTCGCCGGTTCCAGGCACTGGCAGTGGCCGATGTCGAGCGTGAGGCCGAGTGGTCCGGGGTCGCCGAGGAGGGCGCGCAGGTGGTGGAAGTCGTCGAGGCACGACAGGAGATGGCCCGGCTCGGGTTCGACGGCGAGCGGGACGTCCGCGGTGGCTGCGGCGTCCAGGACGGGGGTGAGGGCGGATCGGAGCCGGTCCCAGGCGACGGGGGACGGGGTGCCGTCGGGGGTGATGCCGCTGAAGCAGTGCACGGCGTGGGCGCCGAGGTCCGCCGCGACCTGGACGGCCCGCACGAGCAGCCGGGTGCGGGCGGCACGGGCGTCGGGGTCGGGGTCGAGGAGGGAGGGGCCGTGCTTGCGCCGCGGGTCCAGGACGTAGCGGGCCCCGGTCTCGACGGTGACCTGGAGGCCGAGCCGGTCCAGACGCCCCGCCAGACGGCGCGTGCGTCCGGCGAGATCGGGCGCGAGGGGGTCCAGGTGCATGTGGTCGAGGGTGAGTCCGAGGCCGTCATAGCCGAGGTCGGCAAGGAGGGTGAGGGCGTCGTCGAGGCGGAGGTCGGTGAGGCCGTTGGTCCCGTAACCGAAACGCAGGGTCATGTGGGGCTCACCTTCCGGGCCAGCCGCCGGGCCAGCGGACCGAGCGCGAGGACGGCCAGCGCGGTGGTTCCCGCGCCCGCCCGTGCCGCTAGGGCCGCCTGCAGCGGGATCATGGCGCGGATTCCGGCGCCGACTCCCCGCTGGGTGAGCTGCGGGGAGGGATTGAGCGCGGCGTGGACGAGAGGGGTGAGGGCGGTGCGGGCGTACGAGGCCGCCGCCAGGGCGGCGACGGCCCGGGGCCCGGGCTCCGGTCGTCCGGTCACGGGTCGGTCGGGCGGGAGGGCCCGCGCCGCACCGGCATCGGGACGGCGCCGGCCCATTGACGCGGGGAGGACCGCGTCGTGCGCGGACCGCCGGTGCGCGCGCAGTGAACGGAGCGCCCCGGCACCGCCGGCGGTCACACCGGCGATGCCCGCCGTCACGGCCACCGCCGCCATCGGCGCCGCGGTGGAACCGCCGTGCGCCTCGTGCCGGGACACCGAGGTGACGGCGTAGGTGTGGGCGCCGAGGATTCCCGCGTGGGGCAGGGCGGCGGCGAACGCGCGGGGCCGGGTCGCCGTCGCGCCGAGCAGCAGGTCCAGGGCGCGGGCCGACGCCATGGCGGCCGGGCCTGCCGGAGTGTGCTTGAGCCCCAGGTCGTACGACCAGACCGTCGCCGCCAGGGCCGTGGCGGCGGCCAGCGGGGCGCGCCCCGCGCGGCGGGCGAGTGCCAGCCCGGCCACGGTGAGCACGCCGGCCGCCGTCAGGGCGGCGGCAGGTGTGATCCGGCCGGACGGGATGGGGCGGTGGGGGCGGTCGACGGCGTCCTCGTCGCGGTCGGCGTAGTCGTTGAGGGCCATGCCCGCGTGGTACAGGCACAGCGAGGTGCCGATGGCGAGGAAGGTACCGCGGTGCGGGCGCGTCCCGGCGGCGGCCGCGCCCGCGAGGGCGTCGCCGGGCACGGTGAACAGGGCCGAGATGCGCAGCAGTTCTGCCCAGGCCCAGAGCCGCGCGGCTCGCGCCGGGGCACCGCTTGCCGGTGCGGCCGGCGGTGCGGCGCCGGGGCCCGGCCGGCCGTTGTCGCGCGCTTCGGCGTGCGCCTGCGGGGCGCGCGGCTCGCCCGTCGTCGGGGCCCCGCCGTCGACGACGGCGAAGGCCCGCCTGCCGGGTGGGGGCGTCACCGTGACTCCCCCAGCCGTCCGGCGAGGGTGAGGAGCGCGGCGTACTGGTCGGCGAGAGCGGCGGGGGCACCCGGGTCCGGGTCCTTGAAGTAGAAGGCGAGTTCCGGCAGTGGGCCGCTCAGTCCGGCCTCGTGGGCGCGCGCGACCAGCCGTGCGAGGTCGAGGACGAGAGGCGCCGCGAGGGCGGAGTCGCACCCCTGCCATGTGGTCTGCAGCACCATGCGGGTGCCGAGGAAGCCGTCGAAGGCGACGTGGTCCCAGGCGGTCTTCCAGTCGCCGAGGGCCGGGACGTCGTCGATGTGCACCTCGCCCTCGGGGGCGCCGCCGAGGATGTCGGCGAGGACGCGTTCCTTCCCCGCGTTCTTGGCCGCGGCGGCCGCGGGGTCCGCGAGCGCGGCCCCGTCGCCGCCCCCGAGCAGGTTGGTGCCCGACCAGGACCGTACCGAGAGCGCGCGCTGGACGAACATCGGGGCGAGGACGGAGCGGAGCAGGGTCTGCCCGGTCTTCCCGTCCCGTCCGGCGTGCGGAAGCCCGCGTGCGCCGGCCGCGTCGGTGAGGGCGGCGGTCCGTATCCCGGTGGAGGGGGTGAAGTTGACGTAGGAGCATCCCGCTTCGATCGCCGCGGCGGCGTACAGGGAGCTCGCAGGCATGCGGGTGCTGCCGGGTTCGGGCACGGGCTCGGTGGAGGCCACGTTGACGACGACCGTCCGGGCGAGGGCGTGGCGGCGGGTGAAGACGGTGATGTCCGCCGCGAACGCCGCGATCAGTTCGTCGTCGCCGCGGGTGTCGCCGGGCAGGGGGCCGCCGGTGCGGATCTCGCCGTCGGCGGCGGCCAGTTCGGTGTGGAGTGCGGACGGCAGGCCGTGCGGGAGGACGCCGGCCTCCGCGAGGAGTTCGGCCCGCTTGCCCAGAGGGCAGGCAGCCGTGTCGTGTCCGCCGAAGACCAGGGAGGACAGCGCCGGCAGCCCGGCGTCGGCGAAGGATGGGGTCTCGGTCACCATGCCGGTCGCCGGGTGGAGCCCGGCGGTGACCGCCGCGCATCCGGTGACGGCGGTGGTGGCGACGGAGCCGCGGGCTCCGACGAGCCACACTCCGGTGCGGTCGGGCGACGGGCGGTCCGGTGCCTGGGCCTGCGGATTCCTCACGGCTGCCTCTCCCTGCTGCATGGGGTGGGGGCGGGGGGGGGGGGGGGCGCCCGGGCCCCCCCCCCCCCCCCCCGCGCGGGGGGGGGCGGGGGGGGCGCCCCGCGACTGGGGAAGACTGTAGTTTTGTGTGGGTGAGG